>NZ_JBHWLY010000072.1:0-32789 GCF_042730435.1 Nocardioides sp. NPDC059952
ACACGGTCCCATCGAGCGCGACAGGGGACCGTGTTGGTCTCGACACGCCTCCGCCTAGCGGCTCCGGCGGCTCGACCAGCGGGGGGAGCGGCTCGACCAGCGGGGGGAGCGGCTCGACCAGCGGGGGAAGCGGCTCGACCAGCGGAGAAAGCGGGGTTGCTGATCCGCTGCGGCACCACGGGGACGTCGAGGTTCGCGATGGGCTGCTCGACTTCGCGGTGAACGTCTACCCGGGCGAGCGGCCGGGGTGGCTGGACCAGGCGCTCCACGAGTCGCTGGCGTCGACCGCCTATCCCGACGAGGAGCCGGCGCGCGCGGCGCTGGCGAAGCACCACGGGCGCGACCGCGACGAGGTCCTTCCGACGGCGGGGGCGGCGGAGGCGTTCACGCTGGTCGCGCGAGCCAGGACGTGGCGGAAACCGGTCGTCGTCCACCCGCAGTTCACCGAGCCCCACGCGGCGCTGGAGCAGGCGGGCCACCGAGTCACCGAGGTGCGCCTCCGCCACGAGGACGGGTTCACCCTCGACCCGGCCGCGGTGCCCGAGGACGCGGACCTGGTCGTCGTCGGCAACCCGACCAACCCCACCGGCGTACTCCATCCCGCCGAGATCCTCCGCGCCCTCCTCCGACCCGGTCGGCTGGTCGTGGTCGACGAGGCCTTCATGGACGCGGTCCCCGGCGAGCCCGAGACGCTCACCGGCGAGCACGCCGAGGGCCTGCTGGTGATCCGCAGCCTCACCAAGCACTGGTCGATCCCGGGGGTCCGCGCGGGCTACGTCGTCGGCGACGCCACCGCGATCAGCGACCTGGAGGCGGTACGCACCCCGTGGTCGGTCTCGGCCACCGCCGCCGCCGCGATGCTCGCCTGCGCGACCGAGCGGGCGAGCGCCGAGGCCCGCGAGCGCGCCGAGCGGATCACAGCCTGGCGCAGCCACCTCGAGGCCGGCCTGCGTGACCAGGAGATCGAGTACGTCGCCTCGACCGCCTCCTTCGTCCTGGCCCGCCCTGGCGCCGGGGTCCGTGAGGCCCTGCGCGAGCGGGGCATCGCCGTACGCCGCGCCGACACCTTCCCCGGGCTCGGCCCGGACTGGGTGCGGATCGCGGTGCGCCCGCAGGAGCCGACCGACCAGCTCCTGGCCGCCCTGCGGAAGACCAGGGGAGCAGGGTGAGCCCGCGGGCGATCGGGATCCTCGCCGGCTTCGCGCTCGACCGCCTGCTGGGCGACCCACGGCGCTACCACCCGGTCGCCGGGTTCGGCATGGTCGCGATGCGGGCCGAACAGACGTGGTACGCCGACGACCGGGCCCGCGGCGTGCTCCACACCGCGACCCTGGTCGGCGGAGCGGTCGCCCTCGGCGCCGCCGCGGAGCGGCTCGCTCCCGGCCGGGCCGGGAAGACCCTGGTGACCGCGGCAGCCACCTGGGCGGTCCTGGGCGGCCGCTCGCTGGAGCGCGAGGCCCTCGCCGTCCACGAACATCTCGACCGCGGTGACCTCCCCGCCGCGCGGCAGCGGCTGACCCACCTCGTCGGCCGCGACACCGACGAGCTCGACGCCTCCGAGGTCTCCCGGGCCGTCGTCGAGAGCGTCGCCGAGAACACCTCCGACGCGGTGGTCGCGCCCCTGGTGTGGGGTGCCGTCGCGGGCGTACCCGGCCTGCTCGGCTACCGAGCCGCCAACACCCTGGACGCGATGGTCGGGCACCACAACGACCGCTACGAGCACTTCGGCTGGGCCAGCGCCCGCCTCGACGACCTGCTCAACCTGCCCGGCTCCCGGCTCTCCGGCCTGCTCACCCTGGCCGCCGCGCCCTCGCGCGCGAAGCAGGCGTGGACGGCCTGGCGCCGCGACGCCGCGCAGCACCCGAGCCCGAACGCCGGCGTCGTCGAGGCGTCCTTCGCCGGCGCCCTCGACATCCGTCTCGGCGGTACGAACCGCTATTACGGCAACCGGATCGAGCACCGCGCGGTGATGGGCGACGGCCGCGACGCCGCCCCCGCCGACGTCGTCAGTGCCACCACGCTGGCCCGCAGGGTCGGCATCGGCGCGGCCCTGGTCGCGGCGGCGTACGCCGTCATCGTTCAGCGCCCGTGACGGAAGGCCCGCGCCAGGACCGCGGGCGGAGCAACGGCGATGCCCGGCCCGCCGGCGCGGGTCCACTCGGCCAGGGCGTCAGCGACCCGGGTCGACCCGGCCCGGGCGACCCAGACCGGCCGCGCCCCGCGCTGCCGGCCCTCGGGTGAGGGGCCGACGACCACGACATCGGCGCGCTCACACGGGCCGAGGCAGTCGGCGACGCGTACCGTCGCCGACTCCCCGGCCGCCGCGTTCAGCGTCGTGAGCACGGCCGCGTGGTCCACCCCGGGCGACTTCCGCTCGGACCCGCAGCAGCAACCGCGGCATACGGTCAGCGTCGGCCGCCCGAGGGCCGGGTCGCTCATCCTTCGCAGGCCTCGCAGTCCGGGCCGTTCTCGATCGCACAGACCGCGGCGTCGCTCCAGTCGTCCCAGGTCAGGTCGTCGATGGCGTCGGTGGCCTCGGTGGTCGGGTTCTCGTTCATGCTCATGCCTCTCCGTCGAACTGGGTCAGTTGGTGCGGTTCTGCTTGCTGGCCTGGATCCCGGCCCGCGAGCGCAGGTAGTACAGGCTCTTGATGTTCGGGTCGAGCAGCGCGAGCTTGTGGATCTTGCTGATGTATTGAGGTGTCGCGTCGGCCTGGAAGAACAGGTTCAGCGACTGCGACTGATCGATGTAGGCCTGGCGGTCCGAGGCCCGGGCGAGCAGGATCTCCTGGTCGATCTCGTAGCCGGTCTTGAAGACGTCCTTCTCGTGCTCGTCGAGCCAGGTGACGTGCTGCACGGAACCGCCGTTGTCGATGATGTCGGAGATGTGCTCCTGGTCGTAGACGCCGCGCTCCTTCATCACCTCGACGAGGTTCTGGTTGGCTCGCGGCATCTCACCGGCCGAGGTGGTCTGGTTCCAGACGTTGGCGACGTACGGCTCGATGCCCTGGCTGGTGCCGCCGACGATCACCGCGGTGCTCATCGTCGGCGCGATCGCCATCAGGTGGGAGTTGCGTCGCCCGACGCACCACTCCGGGATGCCCGCGGCCGCGCCCATCCACCGCGACGCGGCGTCGGCACGCGCGGAGATGTGCTCGAAGATGTCCTTGTTGAGCGCCGCCGCCTTGTCGGACTCGAACGGCACCCGCTGATTCTGCAGGTAGTCGTGGTAGCCCATCACGCCGAGCCCCAGGCTGCGGGCCTTCTCGGTGTAGCGCACGGCCCGCTCCAGACCACGGATCGTGCGGGCCTTGCGCAGGAACGCCTCGGCGACCGCGTCCAGGAAGACGGTCGCGACGTACGCCGTGTCCTGGTCCTTCCACTCGTCATAGGTCGAGAGGTTCAGTGAGGAGAGCACGCAGGTGTAGGAGTGGTCCTCGTCGGAGAAGAGGGTGATCTCCGAGCACAGGTTGGAGGCCTTGTTCTCCAGCCCGTTGGCCTTGTAGGACTCGGTCTGGGCCGCGTTGACGGTGTCGACCTTCCAGATGTAGCCCTTGCCGAGCACCACCCGGATCTTCAGCACCCGCTGGTAGCGCTCGAGCGCGTCCTTGTCGCCGGCCAGCATCCGGTCGATGAACGCCTGGCTGAAGATCCAGCCGATGTTCTTGTTGGCCGGCTCGCGGAAGATCAGGTCGGCGAGCTCGTAGAAGTCCGGGTGGTCCACCGGCAGGTAGCCCGCCCAGGAGCCGCGCCGGGTGGCGCCCTGGCTGATCTGGTTGGTCATCTCCACGAAGTTGCAGAAGACCGGGACCACGCCGTTGGCCTTGCCGTTGTCTGAGAACTTCGCGCCCCGGGGCCGGACGTCGCCGAGGTACGCCGAGGTGCCGAACCCGTTCTGCGACAGGATCGCGGCCTCCTTGAGGGTCTCGTAGAAGCCCCACACCGAGTCCTCCACGTAGGAGCCCTCGCACGAGACCGGCAGGCCGCGGTCGGTGCCCAGGTTGGAGAGCACCGGCGTCGACGGCGAGAGCCAGCCGTTCCAGATCGCCTCGAAGAACGGCTCCTGCCAGGAGACGCCGTCCTCGCGGGGGTACATCTCGTCGGCGAGGTCGCCGGCGGTGGCCGCGATGGTCTCGTAGCGCTCCCGGACGCTCTGGTCGGCCACGGTGTACTTGGCCTTGAACATCGCGTAGCCCGCGGTGGTCATGAAGGCGGGCACGGTGCCCGAAGCCTGCAGCGCCTTGCGCTCGGCAGAGAGTGCTTCCCAGCTGTTGTCACTCATCAGGCTGTTACTCATTAGAAGCTGAACTCCGTCTCGCCGATGTTGCGGTTGTATTCGTTGCCGGTGACCTGGAAGAAGTCGTGGAACTGGGTGCCGTTGATGCCGCTGTAGAACCACTCGGCGATCGGGTTGTCCTCGACCCTGAACAGCGGCTCCATCCGCATGTTCTCCAGCGTCATGTCGACCCGGGACTTCACGAAGGCCTCCAGGTCGGCCTGGTCGATGCCGGTGATGGGCCCGTGGGCGAAGAGCATCTCGACGATCCGGGCCTCGTGGGCGTAGAGGTGCTCGGCGACGCCGCGGACGCGCTCGAACAGGTCGGAGCGCTCGGCCTCGAACTTGTCGGCCGGGACGGTGGCGGCGTACTCGTCCAGGGTGGTGTTGAACAGCCAGGCGCCGCCGGTGGCGTGCAGGTTCTCGTCGCGGGCGGAGAAGTTGATGCCGCTGATCACGTTCTGCAGCAGGTTCTTCCCGCCGGACTGGAAGTGCTTGAGGAAGGCGAAGTTGGAGTAGAGGACGCAGTTCTCCATCAGCGTGAAGACGCTCAGCGCGTAGAGCAGGTCCTCGTCGGCGATCGCGTCCCACACGAAGGCGATCCGCTCGGCCAGCACCGGGTCGTTCTTGTAGGAGTCGTAGAACTCCTCGGTGTCGATCATCAGGGTCTTGTTGAGCTTGGCGTAGAACGGCGCGTGCATGTTCAGCTCGGCGAACGAGAAGGCGTTGGTCATCATCTGGACCTCAGGCCGCGGGAAGGAGTGGAAGAGCCGGTCGCCCCACACCTCGCCGCCGAGGATCAGCTCGTAGATGGTGAACAGCTTCAGCGTCGTCTTGACCGCGGCCTGCTCGGCGTCGGTCATGTTGACCAGGAAGTCCTGCTTGTCGTTCTCGACCGGGATCTCCTCGGCCGTCCAGAAGATGCTCCGCTGCTTCTTGGCCAGGTCCTCGGCCATCGGATAGTCGAAGACGTACGCCGACTTCTCCGTGCGGATCGGTAGACCCTCGGTGTCGATCAAGCCCCATGCCCCCTTGTTCAGGCGAGCCCCGCGGCCCGCTGGATGTCTCGTGCATCCGTGCCGGGGCAGGAGAGGACGGCGTCGTACGCGCTCGATCCCCTGACCTTCCCTCGAGGTCGCGGACCCCACCATGAGGTGGGCACTGGCAGGTCTTCGGACTCGTGGGCGTCATCGTGCTCGGTCCTAGTGGCCGTCGCTTCCCAGGGGCATGGCTTGCTCCCAGTGCTTCGTGACGGCGGTCGTTCCCACTCACCGCTGCGGGGCAGTCCCGGACTCACACCGGGTTCCCTCTTGCCTCTCCCGCCCCGTCGCCGAGGAAGGAGAACCAGCTGCGAGGACCACTATATGCGGGAATTACACCAATGCAACTTCCTAGATCTTGTGCTTCGCCGTGTCGTCGGAAACATCCCCGGCACCGGTTCGACGACCCGTGCTAGCCTCGGCGCCGAGTCGAACGCATCCTGACGGATGCCAGGGAACTCCGGTGTGAATCCGGGACTGGCGCGCAGCGGTGAGGGCGACGGCGATGCTGAGAAGCCACTGGGGACGAGTCCCTGGGAAGGCGGCCTCGCCGGGTGAACCCGAGTCCGAAAACCTGTCGGCTCAGATGTACGTCACGGCCCTCGCGACCAGGGTCCAGAGGACCTGAGAGGCCGACCGCCGTGGAAGACCGTGCCCGTGATCGCGCCCGTGCTCGTGCCGGGAGGCGACGCGTCCCGTTCCTACCGCTGGTGGCCGGGTTGCTGCTCGCCTCGGCGCTGAGCGTGGTGGCGTCCCTGGCGTTCGGCTCCGAGCACATCCCGCTGACCGAGGTCGTCGCCACGGTCACCGACCGGCTCGAGGGGGAGGCCACCGGGAGATGGGACGTGATCGTGTGGGAGCTGCGGCTGCCGCGCGCGCTGATGGCGCTCGTCGTGGGCGCCGGGCTGGCCGTCGCCGGCGCCGGCATGCAGACCCTGGTACGCAACCCGCTGGCCGACCCGTTCCTGCTCGGCATCAGCTCCGGTGCAGCCGTGGGGGCGACGGCGGCGATCACCACCGGCGCCCTGGTCGGCTTCGGGATCTACGCGGTCTCGACCGGTGCCCTGCTCGGGGCGATCGGGGCAGCGCTGCTGGTCTGGCTGGTGGCGACCGCGCAGGGCGGACTGACCCCGATCCGGCTGGTGCTCTCCGGGGTGGTGCTCTCCTCGGGGCTCTCCGCGATCGCCTCCTTCCTGGTCTTCGCCAGCGACGACCCGCGGGCCGCGAACTCGGTGATGTTCTGGATGCTCGGCAGCGTCGGCGGCGCCAGCTGGGAGAAGCTGTGGGTGCCTGCGGTCGTCGGTCTCGTGCTTGCCGCCGGGATGCTGGCGCTGCACCGGTGGCTGGACGCGCTCGCCGCCGGGCCGGAGACCGCGGCAGCGCTCGGCGTCAACGTCGCGGCGCTGCGCGGCACCCTGTTCGTCGGCCTCTCGGTGCTGGTCGGGGTGCTGGTCGCGGTGAGCGGCGGGATCGGGTTCGTCGGCCTGATCGTGCCGCACGCCGCCAGGCTGCTCGTCGGGGCCCGGCACCGGGTGGTGCTCCCGGTCGCGGCGCTGGGCGGCGGGCTCTTCCTGCTGTGGGTCGACGTGCTCGCGCGGATGGTGGCCCGACCGCAGGAGATCCCGCTGGGGGTGGTCACCGGCGTCGTCGGTGCACCGCTCTTCCTGCTGCTGATGGGCCGGAGCCGCTACCGGTTCGGCGGTGCTCGATGAGTGGGCGCGGCGGCGCGGGGCCGGTGCTGCGGCTGCGCGGGGTCGGGGCCCGTTTGGGCGAGCGTGAGGTGCTGCGCGATGTCGACCTCGACGTACCTGCGGGGACCAGCCTCGGGATCGTGGGCGTGAACGGGGTGGGGAAGTCGACGCTGCTGCGCATCCTGGCCGGCGTACTGCGGCCGAGCACGGGGCAGGCCCAGCTCGCCGACGACTCCGGTCGGCTCCAGGAGATCTCCCGGATCGGCTCGCGCGAACGCGCCCGCCGGCTTGCGTACGTCCCCCAGGAGGAGGTCGCCTCGGCCGAGCTGCTCGTCGGCGAGATGGTGGCGCTGGGCCGGGTGCCGCGCACCCGGCCGTGGTCGCGAGGCGGACGGCAGGAGCGCGAGATCGTCCGGGCCGCGCTCGATGCCGTCGGCCTGGCCGACCGTATCGACGACCCCTGCGACCGCCTCTCCGGCGGCGAGCGGCGCCGGGCGGTGCTCGCCCGCGGCCTCGCCCAGGAGAGCCCGGTGATGCTCCTGGACGAGCCCACGAACCATCTCGACGTCGCCTGGCAGCTGCGGCTGCTGCGGACGGTCGCCGACCGGGCCGAGACCCTGGTCGCGACGATCCACGACCTCGACCTGGCGCTGCGTTCCTTCGACCAGCTGGCGGTTCTCGGCCGGCCGCGGGGCAGCGATCCCGACAGCGGCCCGGCGACCGTCGTCGCCCACGGGCCGCCGGCCGAGGTGCTCGACACCATCCGCGTCGATCTCCACTTCGGCGTCGGCTCCGTCCAGGTGCCCCACCCGCACCTGGACCAGCCCCATCTGCTCATCCACCCCCGGAAGGACCACTCGGCATGACCTCTCTCCCGACCATCCCCGTACGTCGCGGCGGCCTCGCCTGCCTGGCCGCGCTGGCACTCGGCTCGACGATCCTCACCTCCTGCGGTGCGGCGGAGAAGACCAGCGTCGGCACCGCGGCCCAGGAGAACGACGGCGCGATCACCGTCGAGAACTGTGGCGAGAAGGTGACCGTCGACGAGCCGGTCACCGAGCTCTACGCGTACGACGGCGGGATCATCTCCATCGCCCTGGCCGTCGGTGCCCGGGAGAACCTCGTCGCGGTCACCGGCATCGCCCGGGACCAGGAGCTGCTCGAGCTGGCCTACCCGAAGGACCGGGTCGGGGAGCTGAAGGTCGTCGGGGACGAACAGCCGACCCTGGAGACCGTCCTGGCGCTCGAGCCGCAGCTGATGTTCGCGGGCTGGAACTACGGCTTCAGCGAGTCACGCAACCTGGTGCCCGAGACCGTGGAGGAGCACGGCATCGAGACCTACCTGCTCAGTGAGTCCTGCCGGCAGGAGGACGGCGACCGCGGCACGATGGAGGCCTGGACGGCGCTGCGTACCGACCTGCTCAACATCGGTGAGCTGACCGGCCACGGCTCGGAGGCGAAGAAGGTCGCGGCCGACATCGACGAGCGCCGCGAGGCCCTGGAGAGCGCGCCTAGCCTTGCGAAGGCGCCGACCGCGTTCCTCTTCGACTCCGGCATCGACGCGATCTTCACCTCCGGCTCCTTCGGCGCTCCGCAGGCCATCTTCGACACCGCCGGGGTGACCAACGCGACCGCCGACGTGGAGGACACCTGGACCGAGGTCGGCTGGGAGCGTCTCGCCGCCGCGGACCCGGACGTCATCTACTTCGTGGACTACCCCGGCCAGTCCTACGAGGAGAAGGTCAAGGTCCTCCAGGCCCACCCGGCCTCGCGCGACCTGACCGCGGTCAAGGAGCAGCGGTTCGTGAACCTGCCGTACGCGATGTGGGTCTCCGGTCCGATCAACATCGACGCCGCCGAGTGGGTCCGCCGCTCGGTCGAGCACTTCGGGCTCGCGCCCGAGTCCGGGATCGAGCCCGAGCTCGACATCACCGAGCTGAGCAGTCTCACCGGCAACGAGTGGCTCCGCTGAGATCCCGCTATAGTGCTGGCAACGGACATGAGGAAGCCGGTGGAACTCCGGCACAGTCGCGCTACTGTGACATCGCTTCGGCGGTGGAGTCAGACCCGATTGTCCGTCCAACCCCAACGAACAGGGACGCATTCATCCCTGAGGAGGACATATGTCGCAGCCTGCTGTGGCGCCCGTCGCCGGCGTCGATCTGCCCACTATCTCGCTTCGTGAGCTTGCCCCCTGGGCGCTCTTCTTCGGCCTGCTCGGTCTCCTGGTGCTCTTCTTCATCAGCGCCGACCAGGGCGCGGTCTCGATCCCGTCCGGCACGCTCATCCACGAGTGGGTCCACGACGGTCGTCACCTGCTCGGCTACCCCTGCCACTGATGAGCCCGCGTGCATTTCTCGTACGCGGCCTGCTAGCTGGACTCCTCGCCGGAGTCGCCACCTTCCTGGTGGCGTACTCCGTCGGTGAGCCGCAGGTCGGTGCTGCCATCGCGCTGGAGGAGGGCGGCGACGGGCACTCGCACTCGCACGCCGCCGAAGGCGATGAGGGTGGCGAGGGTGGCGAGGAGGCCGCCGAGGTCTCCCGCACCAACCAGAGCACCTGGGGGCTGCTGACCGGCACCCTCGCGGTCGGCGTCGCGCTCGGCGGCATCCTCGGGCTGGTCGCCGCCGCGACGCTGGGTCGTCTGGGACGGCTCACGCCGGGACAGTCGACGGCGCTCGTCACCCTGATCGGGTTCGTCGCGGTCGCCCTGGTGCCGTTCCTCAAATATCCGGCGACCCCACCGGCGGTGGGCAGCGGAGACACCATCGGGGTACGCACCGCGGTCTACTTCGCCTTCCAGGCCCTCTCGGTCGTGGCGGCGGTGGTCGTGACGTACGCCGCCGTGCGGCTGCGTGGGCGGTTCGGCACCTACCTCGCCGTGGTCGGCGCGATCGCGGCCTACCTGGTCGTCATGGTCGTCGCCGGGCAGCTGTTCACGACGGTCAACGAGGTCGGGGACTTCCCGGCCGACACGCTGTGGTTCTTCCGTCGGGCCTCGCTGATCACGCTCGCCACGATGTGGGGCGTGCTCGGAGTGGCGCTGACCGGCCTGGTCATTCGTCTCTACGCGGCAGAGCGCGCTGTCGCGGAGCGAAAGGCCCTCGCCGCCAGCCTCTGAGCGGCTCAGCGAGGGAGGCGGTAGGTCTCCACGGGGCGGCCGTCGGCCAGGTGATCACGCACGATCACCCGGGCGGCGGCCGCTTCCACGTTGCCGTACCAGACATCGTCGGGCTGGACGCTGAGCACCGGCGCCTGGTTGCACGGGAACTGGCAGCCGGTGTGGGTGATCAGCAGGTCGTCGTCGCCGAGACCGGCCTCCATCGCACCCAGGATCACCGCCCTGGCGGTCTCCTCCGAGCCCTTCGCGGTGCAGCGCGGACCGCGGCAGATCAGCACCTGACGTACGTGGTCGGGGACCCGCTCCCAGGCGGGCGAGGTGAGCCCGGGCTCGGTGCCGGTGATCGGCCGGGTCTCGGCCAGCGAGTCGGTCAGCGCCTCGGCGAGCTCCTCGCGCGTGGTGGCCAGGCGGGTCGCGATCTGCAACTCGGGGCGGGTGCCGGCGCGCTCGCGCCACCAGTGAGCGGCGATCCGGCGCAGCCAGGAGTGGCCCGGAGCGAGCGGGCCGAGGCTGACCCCGGCCAGGGCGATGGTCCCGGCGCCCTCGTCGGCCAGGCGGGTCAGCTCGCGGGAGAGCGACGGGTCGCCCATCTGCAGAAACGCAAGGCTCGCGTCGAGCTCGCGGGCCCAGGCGAGCAGGTCCTCGCGGCGGTCGACGTCGGTCACCGACATCCCGACGACGACGCGGTGTGTCATCCGAGGCTCCGCACCCAGGAGACCGCCTCGGCGACGTCGTCGACCGTGCGGACGCCGTCCTCTCCGGCCGGGCGGCGGACGACCACGACGCTCACCCCGAGCTCGGCCGCCGCGGCCATCTTCGGCCAGGTGAAGGTGCCGCCGGAGTCCTTGGTGATGAGTACGTCCGTCCCGTGCTCGCGCATCAGCGCGAGCTCGCCCTCGATCTCGTAGGGGCCACGGCTGGTCAGCAGGGTCCAGGCTTCGGGGAGGTCGAGGTCGGGCCGGTCGACCACGCGGGCGAGGGCCTGGTGTCCGGCGAGTGCCGGGACGAACCTGGCGAGCTCCTGGCGTCCGACCGTGATGAACGGACGCTTCCCGAGGCCGGCGGCGAGCGTGGCCGCCTGGTCGTGGGTGTCGACGTAGGCCCAGGACGGGTCCGCCGGCCAGCCGGGACGCTCCAGCCGGAGCAACGGATGCCCGGTCTGCGCGCAGGCGGCCGCCGCGTTGGCCGACATCCCGCGCGCGAACGGATGCGTCGCGTCGATGACCGCGTCGAAGTGGTCGAGGGCCCCCCTCAGGCCCTCGACCCCGCCGAACCCCCCGATCCGCACCTCGCCGACCGGCAGCCGAGGCCTCGCCACCCGCCCGGCCAGCGAGGAGGTCACCTCCACACCCTCCTCGAGCAGCCGCGCCGCCAGGTCCCGCGCCTCCCCGGTCCCGCCCAGGATCAGCAGCCTCATCGGGTCCCCCCGCTGGTCGAGCCGTTGCCGTTGCCCCCGCTGGTCGAGCCGCCGGAGCCGCTAGGCGGAGGCGTGTCGAGACCAACACGGTCCGCTGTCGCGCTCGATGGGACCGTGTTGGTCTCGACACGACGTCGTTCGTCCCTCACGACGTCGGCTCGACCAGCGAGAGCGGAGCCGGCTCGACCAGCGGGAGCGGAGCCGGCTCGACCAGCGGGAGCGGAGTCGGCTCGACCGACGGGGGAGACGGCGAGGTCGAGCAGGGCGTCGATGTCGAGGTGCTTCTCGACGAGGTCGCCGATCAGGTTGAGGCGGCGCTCACGCGCGGCCGGGAAAGAGACGTCGGACGGCTCGCGTCCCAGCGTTGCTTCGAGGAGAGCGCCGCGCAGGGCGTCGCCCTCCAGGCTGCCGTGCCACATCGTGCCGAAGACCTGCCCGGCTCGCGCGCCACCCAGGAACTCCGAGACCCCGTCACCCCGGGTGATTCGGCCGTGGTGGATCTCGTAGCCGCTCGCCCCGACCCCGAGCGCCGACCCGGTGGGCAGGCGGAGGTTCTTGGCGGGGGTGAAGTCGGTGCGTACGTCGAGCAGGCCCAGCCCCTCGACCTCGGCGACCGACCCCTCGACCCCGTCGGGATCGGCGATCACGCCGCCGAGCATCTGGAAGCCACCGCAGATCCCGAGGAGCGGGCGGCCGCGGCGTACGTGCTCGGTCAGGGCTACGTCGAGGCCGCGCGAGCGGAGCCAGGCCAGGTCGCTGATCGTGGACCGGGTGCCGGGCAGGACGACCAGGTCGGCATCGGCGACGTCGGCCGGCGAGGAGGCGAAGACCACGTCGAGGTCCGGTTCCAGCCCGAGCGCGTCGACGTCGGTGAAGTTGGAGATCCGGGGGAGCCGTACGACCGCCACCTTGCGGGTGGCACCGGCTCCCGCCCGCCGCCCGTCGAGGTCGAGCGCGTCCTCGGAGTCGAGCCAGAGCGACGGCTCCCAGGGCAGCACGCCGAAGACAGGACGCTCGGTGAGCGACTCCAGCGAGTCGAGGCCAGGCTTGAGCAGTCCGGCGTCACCGCGGAACTTGTTGATCACAAAACCGCTGATCAGAGCCTGGTCCTCGGGCTCGAGGAGGGCCAGGGTGCCGTACATCGCCGCGAACACCCCGCCCCGGTCGATGTCACCCACGATGATGGTCGGCAGCCCGGCGTGCCGGGCCAGCCCCATGTTCACGTAGTCCCCGGCCCGCAGGTTGATCTCGGCCGGACTCCCGGCGCCCTCCGCGACGATCACGTCGAAGCGCGAGGCCAGATCGTCGTACGCAGCATGGGCCGCGGTCGCCAGGTGCCGGCGCCCCGCCTCCCAGTCGTGCGAGGACACCTCACCCGCGGGATGCCCCATCAGCACGACGTGGCTGCGGCGGTCGGAGCCGGGCTTGAGCAGCACCGGGTTCATCGCCGGCTCCGGCGCGACCCGCGCGGCGCGCGCCTGCACCCACTGCGCGCGCCCGATCTCCGCCGTCGTCCCGTCGGGCGCGGCGCAGACCATCGAGTTGTTGGACATGTTCTGGGCCTTGTAGGGCGCCACCTTGACGCCGCGGCGGGCGAAGGCCCGGCACAGCCCGGTCGTCACGACGGACTTTCCGGCGTCGGAGGTGGTGCCGGCGACGAGCAGACCGCTCATCGGCGGGGTGCTCGCAGCAGGTAGATGTCCATCACCCAGCCGGACGTCTCGCGCAACCGTGCCCGAGCCGACTCGATCGCCGGAAGGACCTCTCCGACCACCCCCGCGACCAGCTCCTCCTCACGGGTGCCGAGGTTGCCGCCCCACCAGATCCGCCAGTCCTCGAGCCCGGGGAGGTCGACGACGCGGTTGAGCATCACCACGAGGTTGTCGTGCCCGGCCTCGACGGCCTCGAGCACCGCGCGGCCGGTGGTGACGTAGAGCGGCCGCCCAACGTCGTGGAGCACGAGGCGGTGGCGCGCGGCCAGCAGCTGCACCGAGGAGATCCCGGGGATCACGTCGACCTCGACGTCGAGCTGCGCGGCGATCTGGTCGACGACCCGGATCGTGGAGTCGTAGAAGGCCGGGTCACCCCAGACCAGGAAGCCGACGTCGCCGGGGTGCTCGGCGAGGACCGCGAGATAGCGCTCGACGCGGGCGCGGTGCCACTCCCTGACGGCCGCCTGGTAGTCCTCGTCGGTCCCGGTGAACTCCTCGCGCCGCTCGCGGGGCGCGTCGGCGACCTTCACCACCCGGGCCGGCTGGTCGAGGTGGCGGTCGAGCAGCTCCTCGCGGGCCCGCACCAGCGGGTCGGGCATGCCCTTCTTGACCGTGCCCGACTTGTCGGTGACCAGGAAGTAGTCGACCGACCGCATCGCGGCGACGGCCTCGAGGGTGACCTGGTCGGGGTCGCCGGGACCGACGCCGATGATCTTGATCGTGCGCTGCCCAGAAGATGTCATTGGCCTTCCTCCAGGTCCCCTTCGATGTCGAGATAGATCTCCTGCATCTGCGCGACGAGCTCGGGGTCGGGCTCCTCCCACAGCCCCCGCTCGGCCGCCTCGTGCAGCCGCTCCACGATCCCGCGCAGCGCCCACGGGTTCGAGGATCGCATGAACTCCTGGTTGGTCTCGTCCAGGACGTACTCGCGGGCGAGCTTCTCGTACATCCAGTCCTGCACCACGCCGGCGGTCGCGTCGAAGCCGAAGAGGTAGTCGACGGTCGCGGCCAGCTCGAAGGCGCCCTTGTAGCCGTGGCGCTGCATCGCCGAGATCCAGCGCGGGTTGACCACCCGGGCGCGGAAGACGCGGTTGGTCTCCTCCTGCAGCGTGCGGGTCTTGATGGCGTCGGGGGAGGTGGAGTCGCCGACGTACGCCTTCGGCTCGCTGCCGGTCAGCGCGCGGACGGTGGCGACCATGCCGCCGTGGTACTGGAAGTAGTCGTCGGAGTCGGCGATGTCGTGCTCGGCGGAGTCGACGTTCTTGGCGGCGACCTTGATCCGGCGGTAGTTGGTGCGCATGTCGTCGGCCGCCGGGGCGCCGTCGAGATCGCGGCCGTAGGCGAAGCCGCCCCAGGACGTATAGACCTCGGCCAGGTCCTGGTCGGAGCGCCAGTTGCCGGCCTCGATCACCTGCAGGATCCCGGCACCGTACGAGCCGGGCTTGGAGCCGAAGATGCGGGCCGTCGCGCGGCGCTGGTCGCCGTGCTCGGCCAGGTCCTCCAGCGTGTGCGCGCGGACGAAGTTGTCCGCGGCCGGCTCGTCGAGGTCGGCCACCATCCGGACCGCGTCGTCGAGCATCGAGACGACGTGCGGGAACGCGTCGCGGAAGAACCCGGAGATGCGTACGGTCACGTCGATCCGCGGCCTGCCGAGCTCGGCGAGCGAGATGACGTCGAGGTGGGTGATGCGGCGCGACGCCTCGTCCCACTCCGGCCGCACCCCGAGCAGTGCGAGCACCTCGGCGACGTCGTCGCCGGACGTACGCATCGCGGAGGTGCCCCAGACGGAGAGCCCGACCGATGTCGGGTAGTCGCCGGTCTCGTCCAGGTAGCGCTGCAGCAGCGAGTCGGCCATCGCCTGCCCGGTCTGCCACGCCAGCCGGCTCGGGACCGCGCGCGGGTCGACGGTGTAGAAGTTGCGCCCGGTCGGAAGTACGTTGACGAGCCCTCGCAGCGGCGAGCCCGAGGGCCCCGCGGGGACGAAGCCACCGTCCAGCGCGTGCAGGATCGCGGACAGCTCGTCGGTCGTCCCGTTCAGCCGCGGCACCACCTGCTCGGCGGCGAAGACGAGCACCTGCTGCACGGCCGGGTCGTCGTGGAGGGTGCCGGCGACCGCCGGGTCCCAGCCGGCCGCGTCCATCCGCTCCACCAGGCCGCGAGCCTGTGTCTCGATCTCGTCGACAGCGCGGGTGTCGGCGCCCTCCTTGAGCCCGAGCGCCGCCCGCAGGCCGGCCACGGCACCGCCGACACCGCCCCAGACCTGCGAGGCGCGCAGGATCGAGAGCACCAGGTTGACCCGCGCCTCACCCGCCGGCGCGGCACCGAGCACATGCAGCCCGTCGCGGATCTGGGCGTCCTTGATCTCGCAGAGCCAGCCGTCGATGTGGAGCATGAAGTCGTCGAAGTCGTCGTCCTCGGGCCGCTCCTCCATGCCGAGGTCGCGGTGGAGCTCGGCGGCCTTCATCAGCTGCCAGATCTCGCCACGGATGGCGGGCAGCTTGGCGGGGTCCATGGAGGAGATCCGGTCGTACTCCTCCATCAGCGACTCCAGCCGCGCGATGTCGCCGTAGGACTCCGCGCGTGCCATCGGCGGCACCAGGTGGTCGATGATCGTGGCGTGCGCACGGCGCTTGGCCTGGGCGCCCTCGCCGGGGTCGTTGACCAGGAACGGGTAGATCAGCGGCATGTTGCCGATGGCCGCGTCCGGGCCGCAGGACGCCGAGAGCGCGGCGTTCTTGCCGGGCAGCCACTCCATCGAGCCGTGCTTGCCGAGATGGACGACGGCGTCGGCGCGGAAGCCGTTCTCCAGCCAGCGGTAGGCGCCCAGGTAGTGGTGCGACGGAGGAAGGTCCGGGTCGTGGTAGATCGCCACCGGGTTCTCGCCGAACCCGCGCGGCGGCTGGATCAGGATGACGATGTTGCCCGCCTGGAGGGTGGCCAGGACGAGCTCGCCGTCGTCGTTGACGAACAGGTTGCCCGGCGTCGGCCCCCAGGTCTCGACCATCTGTTCGCGCAGGTCAGCTGGGAGATCGGCGGTCCACTCGTCGTATTCGGACTTCGAGATCCGGACGTGGGCGTCGGTCAGCTGCGCGTTGGTCAGCCACTCCTCGTCCTGACCGCCCGCGGCGATCAGCGCGTGGATCAGCGCATCGCCGGCAGCGGTGTCGTCAACCCCGTCGAGGAGTCGTACGACCTCGTTGTCGGTCCCCAGGTCATAGCCCTCCTCGCGGAGGCGACGGAGCATCCGGATCGCGGAGACCGGGGTGTCGAGGCCGACCGCGTTGCCGATGCGGGCGTGCTTGGTCGGGTAGGCGGAGAGGACGAGCGCCAGGCGCTTCTCGGCGTTGGGGGTGTGCCGCAGCCGGGCGTGGTTGACCGCGATCCTGGCCACTCGCGCCGTGCGCTCGGGGTCGGCGACGTAGTGGGGGAGACCCTGCTCGTCGAGCTCCTTGAACGAGAACGGCGCGGTGATGATCCGCCCGTCGAACTCGGGGATCGCGATCTGGTTGGCCGAGTCGAGGGGCGTGACGCCGTCGTCGGAGGCCTCCCACTCCGCGCGCGAGCTGGTCAGGCACAGGCCCTGCAGCACCGGGATGTCGAGCGCCGCCATCCGCTCCACGTCCCAGGCCTCGTCCTCGCCGCCGGCGCTCGCCGAGGCGGGGACCGAGCCGCCGGCCGCGAGCACGGTCACGATCAGCGCGTCCAGGGTGCCGAGCGCCTCATAGAGGTCGTCGGGGGCAGAACGGAGCGAGCCCGCGAAGACGGGTACGCCGGTGGCCGCTCCGGTCGCGTCGATGGCATCGGCCAGCGCATGTGCGAACGCGGTGTTCCCGCTGGTCTCGTGGGCGCGGTAGTAGAGCACCCCGATCCGGGGGAGTTGTGAAGCTGAGAGTGACCCATGGGCCACGCTGGGGTTCACAACCCGCTCCGCGAACCCCCAGGCGGGCACCTCCGCCGGCGGCTCGAACCCGAACCCGGTCAGCAGCACCGTGTCGGAGAGGAACGCGTGCAGCTGGGCGAGGTTCGTCGGTCCGCCCTCGGCGAGATAGCGGTGTGCCTCCGCGGCGACACCCATCGGGACCGTGGAGTGCTCCATCAGCTCGGCGCTCGGCTGCTGCTCGCCGCCGAGGACGACCACCGGGGTGCCGCGCTCCTTGACCGCCCTCAGCCCGTCCCACAGGTCGGTCGGCGAGCCGAGGAGCCGGAACACGACCAGATCGGCCCCGGCGACGACGGCCTCGAGGTCGGTCGCCCGCGACGGGTTGGCCCAGGCGTAGTCGGCGCCGCTGGCACGAGCCGAGAGCAGGTCGGTGTCCGAGGTGGACAGAAGGGCGATGCGTACGCGTGCAGGGTCGGCCATGCCGGGTCCTCCTAGGGGTTCTCGCCCCGTCGATCGGTCGGATAGCCCGCGGCCAGTGTCTGGCTGTGTCACTGCCCGATCCTGGGAGTGACATCACAGTGGCGGAACCGCCCCGGACTCTCACCGGGTTCCTGCGCCACGAGCGTGCTCGCAGCCTACCTCCTGGGCTGCTGCGTCCTCGGGCCGGTAGCGTCGGTGGCGGAAGTTCGTTCGCGGAGAACAGTGAGCATGTCTTCGACTGATCCGCCCGGGTCGGTGATCGGGGCCTGGACGTGCCGCACGACGCCGGCCGGGTCCAGGAGAAGGGAGACCCTCTTGAGCCGGTCAGCGCCGCCGGCACGGAAGACCGGCAGCCGGTAGGCGCCTGCGGCAACCCCGTCGGCGTCCGAGGCGAGGTCGTACGGCAGGTCGGCATGTTCCGCGAACGCGGCCAGCTGGTCGGGGCGCTGGGTGCTCACCCCGACCACGCGGGCGCCGAGCGTCGTGAAGTCGGAGTAGAGCTCGGCGTAGGTCTGGCACTCCAGCGTGCAGCCGCGGGTCCCCGGGATATCGCCCCAGCCCGGGGGGTAGCCGTGGCTCTTCGGCGCATAGGCACCGGGGAAGAAGAAGACGACGGTCCAGGTGTCCTCGCCGGTCATGTGGAGGCGGGTATCGCGGTGCGAGGTGATCTCGACGTCCGGCGGCGTCGTGCCCAGCAGGTCCTCGAGGCGGCGCTCCTCGTCCGGTCCGGCGGTCGCGGTCAGGCTGCCGTCGCCCATGACGTACCGCGTTCCCCACTCCTGGAGAGCGACCAGGACGGGTAGTAGCCCGCGGCCGCGCCCGGTCAGCTGGTAGTCGTAGCGCAGCGGGCGGTCGGTGTAGGCGTGCTTGGCGAGGACGTCGTCGGCGACGAGCGAGTTGAGCCGCTCTGTGAGCGCGCGGCGGCTGAGCCCGAGCTCACGGACCAGGCCGTCGAACCGGGTCACCCCGGCGGCGCACTCGCGCACGATCAGCAGGCTCTGCCAGTCGCCGATGACGCCGAGCGCCTGCGCGATCCCGCAGTCGGCGTCGGTGAGGTCATCGCGGCGCATCGGCGTCTCCTTGGTCGGTCGGGCAATTCGGGTGGCGGCCTCGACGCATACATGGTTGCATATAGTTCCAATTTGGAACTCACTCGGAAGGGCTTGGATGGAAGAGGTACGCCGCGTGGCGCGGTCATTCTGGCTTTACTGGTCCGCCGGCACCTTGAGCGGCGTAGGGACCGCGGTCACTGCCGTCGCATTGCCGCTGACCGCGGTGACGGTGCTGGGGGCGAGCGCGTTCGAGATGGGGCTGCTCGCGGCGGCCGGGTATCTCTCCTGGATCCTCATCGGCCTGCCCGCGGGTGCGATCGTGCAGCGACTCCCGTTGCGCCGCGTACAGGTGCTCGCGGATCTCGCGCGCGCCGCCGCGATCCTCAGTGTTCCGTTGGTGTGGTGGGCAGGTGGCCTCACGCTGGTTCAGTTGCTGGTCGTCGCACTCGCGGTCAACTTCGCCGAGGTGCTCTTCTTCGCCGCGAATACGACGTTCCTGCCGAGCGTGGTCCCGAAAGAGCAGCTGACCAGCCGGAACAGCCTCATCTCCGGCACTCACGCCGCGACCCAGCTGGGTGGGCCGTCGCTCGGCGGTGTGCTTGTCCAGGTGATCGGCGCCGTCCCCGCGCTGTTCGTCGATGCCCTCTCGTACCTCGGCTCGGCGATCCTGCTGCAACGGCTTCCCGAGCGTCGTCAGCCCCAGGGCGACACCTCGGAGTCGATCGCATCGATGGTGGCCGAGGGCTGGCGGTTCGTGACCCGGCACCCGGTGATGGCGCCGGCCACGTGGTGGGCCTGTGTGGTCAACTTCGTATGCGGCGTTCAGCTCGCGTTGTTCGCCTACTACCTGGTCCACGAGCTCGACACCCCGCCCGGTCTCGTCGGCATCCTGCTCGCCTCCGAGGGCGTCGGCTCGCTGGTCTTCGCCGCGATCACACCCTGGCTGGTTCGTCGATTCGGCTCCGCCAGGGTGCTGATGTTCGAGGGCCTGCTCGGTGCGATCGGGGCGGCGGTGATCCCGCTCGGCAGCGGCTGGGTCGGCTGGGTCTGCTTCGCTGCCGGAAACCTGCTCTTCGCCGGCAGCGTCGTGCCAGGCAGCGTGGTCACCCGGACCTACCGGCAGGTCGCCAGCCCGCCGGAGCTGCTCTCACGCGTGATGGCGACCGTGCGGTTCGTGTCGTGGGGAGTCATTCCGGTCGGCAGCCTCGTGGCCGGCCTGAGCGCGGAGCTGATCGGTCCCCGTCTCACGCTCCTCGGATCCGCTGCGGTGCTCCTGCTCGGACCAGTCGTTCTCTGGAAGAGCCCGATCCGGACGCTGCGCAACCTCGAGGACTTCGAGGAACCGGGAGCGAAGGTCGGCCTGTCCACCGCTGACAGGTGAGGTCCTATCTGCTCTGCTCGGACACCAGCCAGGCCTCGCGGGTGATCTCGTACTCGACCTCGCCGTCGGCGTGCCCGGCGAGCGGTTCCTCGAAGGACTCGTGGAAGGCGCGTACGAAGCTCATCCCGACCGACACCATGGTCGCGCGCGAGGCGTCGTTGACGGCCATGGTCTGCGCGATCACCCGGTCGACGCCGAGGTCCTCGAACCCGTGACGGAGCAGCTCGAGCGAGCCTTCCTTCGCGTAGCCCTTGCGCCAGTGGCGCTGCGGAAGCCGGTAGCCCAGCTCGGCGGCATCGGTGCGCGGCGGGCTGTCGGGCGGCTCGAACATGTAGAGCCCGACGGCCTCACCGGCCGAATGACCGATCCACTTGCCCTGCCCCTCCGTCTCCTTCGCCACTCGGATCCACCGGTGCATCCGCTCCTCGGTCTCCGCAGGCGTGAGCGCGCGGGTGAACAGGTGGCGCAGCACCACCGGGTCCGAGTTGAGGTCGACCAGGAACGGCAGGTGCTCTTCGCTCAGTGGGACCAGGTCGAGGCGCTCGGTGCGCAGACGGGCTTGCGGCATGGGCCAGACGTTAGTCAGGACGTACGCCGGTGGCACCTGGTTTCCCCGTCGCTGCCAGGTGGCGCAGGGCGCGGTGGGCGGCGTGGTAGCCGCACATGCCGTGGACACCGGCACCGGGCGGGGTGGCGGCGGAGCAGAGGAACATCCCGGGGATGCCGGTGTCGTAGCCGGCGAGGGTGGGGCGGACGATGAGCTGGCGAAGGGTGTTGGCGCCGGTGGAGATGTCGCCCCCGACGTAGTTGAGGTTGTACGCCGCGTAGTCGGCCGGTGCGGTGACGTGCGTCGCCACGATCTGGTCGCGGAAGCCGGGGGCGAAGCGCTCGATCTGGGCCAGCACCGCGTCGGTCGCGTCGCCGTCGAAGGCGTGCGGGACCTGGGCGTAGGCCCAGACCGGGTTGAGGCCGTCGGCCGAGCGCGACGGGTCGGCGACGTACTGCTGCCCCACCAGCACGAACGGTCGCTCCGGCATCCGGCCGGCAGCGATCGCCTGCTCGCTCGATGCCACCTCCGCGATCGTCCCGCCGAGGTGCACGGTGCCCGCGCGCCCGACCTGCGGGTCGCGCCAGGGGATCCCGCCGCGTACTGCCAGATCGAGCTTGTACGCCGCGGGTCCGAGCTGCCACCGCCGCATGGCCCGTCGTGGGCGCTGCGGCAGAGCGTCCCCGACGATGTCGGCGAAGCCGCCGGGGCTGGTGTCGAAGAGGGTGACGTCCGCCTCGGGCAGGTCGGCGCGGCTGCGGACCGTGACCCCTGTGACGACGGTGCCGCCCAGCTCTTCGAGGAGCCTCGCCATGGCGAGGGTGATCGAGTGCGAGCCGCCCTCGGCGACCGGCCACCCGTGCCGGTGCCCGCTGACCACGAGCATCGTGCCCACCGCCGAGGTGCCAGGCCGGTCGAGTGGCTGGAACGCGTGCGCGGCGCAGCCCGCGAAGAGCGCCCTCGCCTTCTCCTCCCGGAACGCTCGCGCGAGCACGGTCGCCGGCGGGGCGGCCCGGAGCCCGAAGCCGGCCATCCGGAACGGCCTCCTCGGCAGGCGCAGCAGCGGAGCGAGAATCTGGTCGGTGATCGAGTCGAAGTCGCGTACGACGGGGCCGAAGACCTGCTCCCAGCGCCGCCCGTCGGCGCCGAGCCCGGCAGCCGTCGTCTCGACCGAACGGTGCAGCAGCGCGGCCTCGCCCTCATCGAGCGGATGGGCGAGCTCGATCTCGGGAAAGCGCCAGGTCAGGCCGTACCTCTCCAGCTTCAGTTCGCGGAAGAGCGGCGAGGCCACCCCGAGCGGGTGGATCGCCGAGCAGATGTCGTGGCGCAGCCCGGGCAGGGTCAGCTCGGCGGTGCGCGTACCGCCGCCTATGGTCTCCGCGGCCTCGAGGACAGTCACCCTCACTCCCCGCTGCGCGAGCACGATCGCAGCCGCCAGGCCGTTGGGTCCGGCGCCTACGACGGTCGCGGAACGTGGCTTCATGGCCACGTTCTTACGCTGGTCGAGCCGCGAGCGCCAGCGAGCGTGTCGAGACCAACACGGTCCGCTCGGCGCTGGATAGGACTGTGTTGGCCTCGACACGCCGCCGTTCGTTCCTCACGACGACGGCTCGACCAGCGGGACGGTCATTCGTTCAGGACCCGGTTGGCGACGGCAAAGGCAGTGTTGGCCGCTGGCACCCCGACGTAGATCGAGGTCTGCAGGAGCACCTCGATGATCTCCTCGCGGGTCAGCCCGTTGGTGAGCGCGGCGCGGAGGTGGAACTCGAGCTCCTCGAAATGGCGCCCGGCGACCAGGGCAGTGAGGACGCCGATCGAGCGGTCCCGGCGGGCGAGGCCGGGGCGGGTCCAGATCGTGCCCCAGGCATAGCGCGTGATCAGGTCCTGGTAGTCGCGGTTGACGTCGGTGATCGCGGCGGTGGCCCGGTCGACGTGGTCGTCGCCGAGCACCTGACGGCGTACGTTCATCCCGGCCGCGTAGGCCGGGTCCGAGGCCCTCACGTGGGAGGTGATCAGGGTCGAGACGGCGTGCGGTGCCTCGGCGGGGGCGAGGTGGCCGACGGCATCCAGGCTGACGAGCCGCCCGTTGCGCACCCCGACGGCGATCTCCTCGAGCGAGGCAGGCGGGGTCGGGGCGTCGTCGACGCCCGCGATCGCCAGGACCGGCGCAGCGATCTCGGCGAGCCGGCCGCGGACGTCGTACGCCGCCAGCGCCTCGCAGACCAGCGCGTAGCTCTCCGCGTCGGCATCGCGCAGCGAGTGGAGCAGGGCACCGCCCCGGGCGGGCTCGCGCTCGAGGAAGCCGGGGGCGAACCAGCGCTGGGTGGAGCCGGCGATCTGGGAGGCGGTGCCGGCCTTGCGGACTGTCGCCGCCCGGTCGTGCCACCCCTCGGGCTCGCCGATCTTGGCGCCGGTGTTGGTGAGCACCGCGGCGCTCACCCGGGTGGGTGCGTCGAGCAGGAGCTGGAGGCCGACGGCCCCGCCGACCGAGTCGCCGGCGTAGGCGAAGGTGCCGTGGCGCTCGCCGCGGTCGGCCAGGACCCGGTCGACGCAGGCGAGCACGCCCGCCGCGAGGTCGGCCATGGAGAACACCTCGCCAGTGGGTGCGCCGTGGCCGTGGCCCGGGAGCTCCCAGCCGATGACGTGGAAGCTGTCCGCGAGCAGCTCGGCGGTTGCCGACCAGAGCGCGGTGATCGAGGTGCCCAGTGACGGGCCGACGACCAGGATCGGCTTGCTCGCGTCTCCGGCCAGCTCGACGGGGGTGATCCTCGGGGTCATCACAGGTCCTTCCAGATCTCGTGGGCGCGGGCGACCGCGGAGTCGATGAGGGCGTCGGTGGCGCCGAGATAGTCGTCGAGGCCGGTCGCGGCATCGGTTCCGGCGAGTATTTCGCCTCCCACGAACCCGGTCAGCGACCGCTGCTCGGCCAGCAGGTCAGCACCCGCGGCCTCGGCGGTGGCGCGCATCCGGGCGGCGTCGACGCGGAGCCCGGCGAGGAGCTCGGTGGTCTGCGAGGCGGCGACGGCGCTGCGGCGGGCGAGGGTCGACAGGGTCTCCCACTCGACGTGCCAGGCGCCGTCGGGGCGCTCGTCGACATAGCTCGCCGCCGCGGTGTGGAGGGTCGCGGCCAGCGGGGGAGCGGCGAGTGCGTGGCGACGGATGAGGACCGAGAGCACCGGGTTGGACTTGTGCGGCATGGTCGAGGAACCACCGCGTCCCTCGCCGGCCGGCTCGGCGAGCTCGCCGATCTCCGGGCGGGTCAGCGCAGTGATATCGGTGGCGATCCGGCCCCAGGTGTCGGCCGCCGCGACCAGCGCGTCGGCGGCCGCGGTCAGCGGGGCGCGGTTGGTGTGCCAGGGGGCTCGCGAGGCCAGTCCGAGCGTGGTCGCCGCGGTCGTGGCCGCCTCCTGGGCCGCGGCCACGGGATCGCCGAGACCGCGGAGCCGGGCCAGGCCGACGACCGCCGCCAGGGTGCCGGCCGCGCCCCCGACCTGGGCGGGCAGCGACGTACGCGTCCTGCGGAGGGCCTCGGCGGCATCGCTCAGCCCGGAGAGCCAGGTCGCGGCCTTGAGCCCGAAGGTGATCGGCACCGCGTGCTGGGTCAGGGTGCGTCCGGACATCACCGTGGCGCGGTGGTCCCGGGCAAGCCCGACCAGCGAAGCGGCCTGCGCGCCGAGCTCGTCCTCGACGCGATCGAGGACATCGCGCAGGCAGAGCACGAGCGCGGTGTCGACGACGTCCTGGCTGGTCAGGCCCTTGTGGAGCCACCGGGCGGCCTCACCGTCGAGCCTGCCACGCAGCAGCTTGACGAGGCCGATGACCGGGTTGCCCCCTGCCTCCGCACCCTCGGCGAGCCCCCGGACGTCGTCCGCGGAGACCAGGTCGGCCAGTGGCGTACGTGCTTGTGCCGGGGCGATCCCGGAGGAGACGGACGCGGCCAGCCAGGCCTCCTCGACCCGCACCATCGCAGCGAGATAGGCCGCCTCGGAGAAGAGATCCCCGGCGCGCTCCTCGCCGGGCCACAGCAGCGACATTCGACTCCTCAGCCGTAGGTGAGAAAGGTGGTCTCGCGGTCGCCCTGGAGGTGGATGTCGAACCGCAACCCAGTTGCGTCCGCCGATGCCACCAGGGTCGCACGCTCGTCCTCGGACAACGACACCAGCAGGGGGTCGCCGGCGTTGGCGGGGTGCTCGGGCAGGTAGATCCGGGTGTGCAGCCTGTCGAGCAGACCTCGGGCGAACACGGTGAGAGCGAAGAACGGCGCCCTGCCCGCATCGGAAGCGCCCGGGAGCACCGTCGAGAAGGTGTAGTGACCGTTCAGGTCGGTGTCGGCACGGCCCCAGCCGGTGAAGGTCCAGCCGTCGCGGTGCAGCGAACCCTCGGCCTGCGGGATGTTGCCCTCGGCGTCGGTCTGCCAGATCTCGAGCAGTGCGTCGGGGATCGGGTTGCCGGCGCCGTCGTAGACATGGCCGTGCAACCGGATCGAGCCGGGGCTGCCCGGCGGGACCAGGTCGGCGTCACCTTCGTAGGGGAGCGCGTAGCCGAAGAAGGGGCCGATCGTCTGGCCAGGCGTCGGGACGGTGCTCACAGGTCGCCCTCCTCGGGCTCGGTCCAGGTGCGGCTCGGGCCGGTCAGGACGATGTCCCAGTTGTAGCCCATCGAGTACTCGGGGGTGGAGAGGTCGTGGTCGTACGCCGCGACGAGGGCGTCACGGTCCCGCTGGGAGGTGATCGACTGGTAGATCGGGTCGAGCGCGAAGAGCGGGTCGCTGGGGAAGTACATCTGCGTGATCAGCCGCTGCGTGAAAGCACGCCCGAAGAGGGAGAAGTGGATGTGCGCCGGCCGCCAGGCGTTGATGTGGTTGCCCCAGGGGTAGGGGCCGGGCTTGATCGTCTGGAACCGGTAACGACCCTCGGAGTCGGTGATGCAGCGGCCGACACCGGTGAAGTTGGGGTCGAGGGGTGCCGGGTGCTGCTCGCGCTTGTGGATGTAGCGACCCGCGGAGTTGGCCTGCCAGATCTCGACGAGCTGGTTGCGTACGGGGCGCCCCTCGCCGTCGGTCACGCGGCCGCTGACCGTGATCCGCTCGCCGATCGGCTCGTTGCTGCCGGCGATGGTCAGGTCGGCCTCGAGCGGGTCCACGTCGGAGTTCCCGAAGCACGGGGCCCACAGCTCGATGGTCTCGGGGTCGGCGTGGCGCGGGTCCTTGGTGGGGTGGCGCAGGATGCTGGATCGGTAGGGCGGGTAGTCCAGCAGGGGCTGACGTACGTTCTGACCCTCGGCGTCTGCCTCGATGCTGAGCTTCTCCAGCTCGGCGATCTCGGCCGAGAGGTCGGCTTGAGTCTCGGTGGTCGCTGTCACGTTCCGAACGCTAGGTGGCGGAGGCGTAGGATGAAAGCACGGACTTCCGCTGAGCGAAAGGCCCGACGGAAAGAGGTGGGTCTCATGGCAGGTGGCAGCGGAGGTCGCACGGTCGCCTCGCGCGTCCTCGGTCTCATCGGCGCCTTCGACGCCGGACATCGCCGGCTCACGCTCAGCGAGCTCGCCGCGCGCGCGGACCTCTCCCTCCCGACCGCCCACCGCCTGGTCGCCGAGCTGGTCGAGTGGGGTGCTCTGGTGCGGGACATGGATGGGACCTATGTGGTGGGGCGCCGGCTGTGGGACGCCGGCCTGCTCGCGCCGGTCGCCACCGACCTGCGCTCGGTCGCGGCACCGTTCCTCCACGACCTCTACGGGGCGACGCTGGAGACCGTCCACCTGGCCGTTCGCGAGGACGACCACGTGCTCTACCTCGAGACCCTGCGCGGCACCCGCAACGTACCCATCGTCTCCTCGGTCGGCTCGCGCCTGCCGATGTACTCCACCGGCGTCGGCAAGGTGCTCCTGGCTCATGCGCCCGAGGACGTACGCAACCGGGTGCTGGCCGGCCCGCTCAGACCGTTCACCCGCCACACCATCACCACCCCCGGCCTGCTGCGGCGCCAGCTCGACCGGGTGATCACCGAGGGCTACGCGACCACCGCCGAGGAGATGACCCTCGGCGCCTGCTCGGTCTCGGTCCCGATCACCACGGGTTCCGGCGTCGTCGGCGCCCTCGGCATCGTCGTCTCCGACCTCCGTCGCAACCGCCTCCGCCTCGTCTCGGCCCTTCGTGTCGCTGCCCAAGGCGTCGCCCGCGCCCTCCCCTGACTCCGGTAGTCGATCCGTCTTCCCCCGCTGGTCGAACCGTCTCCGCTGGTCGAGCCGTCGTCCCCCGCTGGTCGAGCCGCCGGAGCCGCTAGGCGGAGGCGTGTCGAGACCAACACGGTCCGTCGGCGCTCGATGGCGCCGTGTTGGTTTCGACACGCTCGCTGGCGCTCGCGGCTCAACCAGCGGGAGCGGGCGGTGCCGGGGTGGGGTACCTTGCGCGAGTGACGATCCAGACCCCGAACGAAGACGTACGCCGCGCCGCCGCCGAGCGCCTGGGAGCCCTCGCGACGCCTCCCGGAGCCCTGGGCCGGCTGGGAGAGCTCGCGGTCTGGGTGGCCGCGTGCCAGGGTGAGGTGCCGCCGCGGCCGGTCGAGAACGTACGCCTGGTGATCTTCGCCGGGGACCACGGCGTCGCCCAGCACGGGGTCTCGGCGTTCCCGCCGGCGATCACCGGCGCGATGGTGCGTACGTTCCTGGGCGGCCGGGCCGGGGTCAGTGCGCTCTCGAAGGCCCACGGCGTCCAGGTCCGGGTGCTCGACCTCGGTGTCGACGAGGAGTTCGAGGATCTCGACGCGACGACCCGCGAGGCGCTGACCCGGCACAAGATCCGGCGAGGGAGCGGTGCGATCCACCTCGAGGACGCGCTGACCGCCGAGGAGACCTCGCGCGCGCTGGAGGCCGGCGCCGCGGTGGCCCGCGAGGAGATCGCGGCCGGTGCGGAGCTGCTGATCAGCGGTGACATGGGCATCGGCAACACCACCCCCGCGGCCGCGATGGTGGCCGCCGGGCTCGGGCTGCCCGCCAGCGAGGTCACCGGTCGTGGCACCGGTATCGGCGACGACGCGCTCCGTCTGAAGGCCGACGTGATCGCCGCCGCCCTCGCTCGTGCCGGCGAACGCACCGCTGACCCGATCCAGACCCTCGCCGCGCTCGGCAGCGCCGACCTGGCCGCGACCACCGGCTACCTCCTCGAGGCCGCCCGCCAGGGCACTCCGGTCCTCCTCGACGGTCTGATGAGCGTCGCCTGTGCCCTGACCGCCGACCGGATCGAGCCCGGCGCTGCGGCCTGGTTCGCCGCCGGCCACCGCTCCACCGAGCCGGCTCAGTCGATGGCCCTGGAGAAGCTCGGCCTGGTGCCGCTGCTCGACCTCGACCTGCGGCTCGGCGAGGGCTCTGGCGCGGTCGCCTCGGTCCCAGTCGTACGCAGCGCTGTCGCCCTGCTGCGCGACGTCGCCCTGCTCTCCGAGCTCGCTCCTGGAGACCCTGCCTGATGCTCGCAAGGGACGCCTGGCGTCTCGCGGTCGGCACGCTGACCGCGATGCCCGTGCCTCCTCCCGAGCAGGTCGACCGCCGTCGGGCCGCGGTGGCGATGGTGGTGGCGCCGCTGGCTGCGCTGCCGCTCGCGCTGGGGGCCGGCGCTATCGCACTCCTGGGGCAGCTTGCCGGGCTACCGCACCCGGTCACCGCTCTGCTCGCGATCGGCGCCGTCGTCGTCGGCAACCGGGCGATCCACCTCGACGGCCTCGCTGACACGGTCGACGGGATGGCCGCCTCCTACGACCGCGAGCGCTCGCTGCAGGTGATGAAGACCGGCACCTCCGGCCCGGCCGGGGTCACCGCGATCGTCCTCGTCCTCGGTCTCCAAGTGGCCGGACTCGCCTCCCTGCTGGACGGTGAGGCCGTACGCGCCGCGGTGCTCGTCGCCGTCGCCGTCTGCTCCTCGCGAGCGGCCCTCGCGCTGTGCTGCACCCGCGGCATCCGGCCGGCGCGCGAGGACGGCCTCGGGCGTACGTTCACCCAGACCCTGCCACCCTTCGTCACCGTTCTCGTCTGGGCCGTCGTCGCAGCCGCGCTCGCCGGCGCCGGCGCCTGGGCCGGTCTGCCGTGGTGGAGAGGAGCCCTCGCCGTCGCTCTTGCCGCGGCCGTCGTCGGCGCGCTCGTCCTGCGGGCGATCCGGCGGTTCGGGGGAGTGACCGGCGACGTCTTCGGTGCGGCCGTGGAGGCGGCGCTGGCAGTGCTGCTCGTCGCCCTGGCCTGACACACCCCGCTGGTCGAGCCGGATTCGTGAGGAACGAGCGAATCCGTGTCGAGACCAACACGGTGCGCTCCGCGCTCGATGGGACCGTGTTGGTCATCTCGACAAGCTCGATACACCGCTCGACACGCTCGGCCGCAGGCGGCCTCGCGGCTCGACCGACGGGGAGGGGTTAGAGCTTCAGCACCCGTCCGGCGATGACGAGGTGCACCTCGTCACAGGCCGCGGCCAGTCGCTGGTTGACCAGCCCGAGCAGGTCGCGGAAGAGGCGGCCCGAGCGATGGGCGGGCACGACGCCGAGACCGACCTCGTTGGTCACCAGCACCACGTCGCCGTTGTCCCGGCCGAGGACCGCGGCCGCGTCGTCGACCAGCGCCGAGACCGCAGCGGTCGCCTCCTCCGAGGTGGCCTCCCACAGTCCGCGCGAGTCCATGACGGCGGTGAGCCAGGTGCCCAGGCAGTCGACCATCACCGCATCACCGGCCGCGAGACCGTCGGCCAGCGCCCCCGCGAGATCCCTCGACTCGACCGTCCGCCACCCCTCCGGCCTCCGGGAACGATGCGAGGCCAGCCGTGCGGCCCAGTCGGGATCCGGCTCCTCCTCGAGCGTCGGCCCCGGTGCGACGTACGCCACCGAGGGCGCGGCCGCGAGCAGCGACTCGGCATGCCGCGACTTCCCCGACCGCACCCCACCCGTCACCAGAATCCTCACCGGGCCAGTCTCCCAGTCATCGCATAGCCTGCGACCCATGACCCCAGAGCGCGTCGCGCTGATCTCGGACGTACACGGCAATCTCACCGCCCTCGAAGCCGTCCTCGCGGACATCGAGGCACGTGGGATCACCAGGATCTTCAACCTCGGCGACTACGTCGGCAAGGGCCCGCGCGGCCGCGAGGTCGCCGAGATCTGCCGGGAGCGGTGCGAGGTCAACATCCTCGGCAACTGGGAGGACTTCCTGCTCGCCCCCGAACCCGACTTCGGCCGCGAGGCGGTCGGGCTGATGTGGTGGCGGCTGCAGGCGTGGGAGCAGGCCGAGTGGCTGCGTACGCTCCCGTTCAGCCACGACTTCACGATGAGCGGTCGCCGGATCAGGCTCTTCCATGCCTCCGAGGAGACCGTCCATCGCCGGGTCAGGTTCGATCACGACGAGCAGGAGTTCCTGGGCCTGTTCCAGAACACCGAGGCCACCGGCTTCGACCGGCCCGAGCCCGACATCGTCGGCTATGCCGACACCCACGACCCCTACTACGAGACCGACCGGGACCGGCGCACCGTCTTCAACACCGGCAGCGTCGGCAACTGCATGAGCGACCCGACCCCGGTCTACGTCATCCTCGAGGGCGTGATGGGCAGCGACCAGGAGGCGCCGTTCGGCATCCAGTGGGTCCGGGTGCCCTACGACGCGGAGGCCGAGATCGCGTACGCGGCTGAGGAGGGCATGCCCGAGCTCGAGGAATACACCTACGAGCTGCGGACGGGCTTCTACCGGGGCAACCTCAGGGACGGCGAGCAGCCGACCTACCACCGCAAGGGGTAGATCGGCTCTTCGCCGTTCCTGAAGCGATCAACTGATCTTGCGCCGGTAGACAGCCATGGCGCCGACGTACGAGGCGACGAGGATGCCCACGCACCACGCCAGCGCGATCCAGATGTCGTCACCGACCGGCTGCCCCGCGAAGAGCGCCTGGATGGTGTTGACGATCGAGGTGACCGGCTGGTTCTCGGCGAAGGCGCGCACCGGGCCGGGCATCGTCTCCGTCGGCGCGAACGCCGAGCTGATGAACGGCAGGAAGATCAGCGGGTAGGAGAACCCGGTGGCCCCCTCCATGGTCTGTGCCGCCAGCCCGGGGATGACCGCGAGCCAGGTCAGCGCCAGTGTGAGCAGCGCCAGGATCCCGGCGACCGCCAGCCAGGCGCCCAGGTCCGCCGAGGTGCGGAAGCCCATCACGAACGCGACGCCGAGGATGATCACCATGGTCAGCATGTTGGCCACCATCGAGGTCCCGACATGCGCCCACAGCACCGCCGAGCGGGCGATCGGCATCGACTGGAACCGCTCGAAGATCCCGCTCTTCATGTCGGTGAAGAGCCGAAGAGCGGTGTACGCGATGCCCGAGGCGATCGCCATGACCATGATCCCGGGGAGCACATAGTTGACGTAGTTGTCGGTGCCGGTCCGGATCGCGCCGCCCAGCACGTAGACGAAGAGCAGCATCATCGCGATCGGCGTGAGCGCGGTGGTGATGATCGTGTCAGGGCTGCGGGTGATGTGTCGCAGCGAGCGCCCCAGCAGGGTGCCGGCGTCGGCGAATGCGTGCTTGTTCATGCCTGTCCTCCTCGGGTGGAGCCGGTGAGCGAGAGAAAAATTTCTTCCAGCGAAGGCTGCTTCTCGACGTACTCGACCTTCGCCGGCGGCAGCAGCGCCTTGAGCTCGGCGAGCGTGCCGTTGGCGATGATGGTCCCGCCGTGCAGGATCGCGATCCGGTCGGCGAGCTGCTCGGCCTCCTCCAGATACTGCGTGGTGAGCAGGACGGTCGTGCCCTGCTCGGTGAGCTCCTTGACGACCTTCCACACCTCCAGCCGCGCCTCCGGATCCAGCCCGGTGGTCGGCTCGTCGAGGAAGATCACCGACGGCGACCCGATCAGCGACATCGCGATGTCCAGCCGCCGCCGCATGCCCCCGGAGTAGGTCGCGACCTTCCGGCCTCCCGCCTCGACCAGGTCGAAGCGCTGCAACAGCCCGTCGGCGATGTCGCCGGGGGAGGGGAGATGCCGCAGCTTCGCGACCAGGACCAGGTTCTCCCGGCCGGTCAGGATCTCGTCGACCGCCGCGAACTGGCCGGTCAACGAGATCGCCTCCCGCACCTGCTGCGCCTCCTCGACCACCGAGGCACCCTCGACCAGAGCCGCGCCGGCATCCGGTTTCAGGAGCGTCGAGAGGATGCGTACGGCAGTGGTCTTTCCGGCCCCGTTGGACCCGAGCAGCGCGAAGATCGTGCCCCGCGCCACCTCGAAGTCCACGCCTCGCAGGACCTGGTTGTCGTTGTAGGACTTCTCCAGCCCTCGTACGGAGATGGCTGCTGTCGCGCTCATGACTCGTCCTCCTTGTTGATGGTGTGGATGGCGTCCTCGAGCCGAGTGCGCTCCTTCTTGATCCAGGCGCCCTCGGAGTAGTTCCGGGCGAACTCCTCGACGAACTCGACCGGGTCGTCGCCCACGATCGCGCTCACCGGAGTGCCGTCCGCGGCGCTCTGCTCGAAGAGGTCGAGCAGGTCGCCACCCATCTGGGTGAGCACCTCGCCGTCGGCGATGCCACCGGCGTACATCAGGTAGCGCTGCACCGCGTCGTGCGCCTTGCGGTGGCTCGGGGGCAGCTGTGCCACGCGCGCTTTGTAGGACCGCCACTGCCGCTTCTGGTCGATGCTGCCGACCACGGTCTCGAAGATCGATCGGATGGACATCTCTTACTTCCCTTCTCGGAGGTTCTCCAGGCGCTCGGCCAGGAACCCCCACGTCGTCCAGAACTCGTCCAGGTACTTCTCGCCCGCCTCGTTGAGCGAGTAGACCTTCCGCGGCGGCCCCTTCTCGCTCGGCCGCTTCTCCACGTCGACCAGCCCGTTCTTCTCGATCCGGACCAGCAGCGCGTACACCGTGCCCTCGGCGATCTCGGTGAACCCCTGGCTCCGCAGCCAGGTCGTGATCTCGTATCCGTACGCCGGGTTGCCGGTCAGGAACGCCAGCACGATCCCCTCCAGCGTCCCCTTGAGCATCTCGGTCATCTGCTTGCCCATCGGGCACCTCCTTCACTACTCAGTGTTGCTAACTACCAGTACATAGTAGCGCTGAGTAGTGGTTCGGGCGCAAGTCCTTATCGCGAGCAGAAATGCCAGCGGCGCTGGTACGACGGGTTAAAACCACGGTACCACCCCCCAGGGGCGGGTACGGGGGGGGGGGGCGGACGAGGTGTG
>NZ_JBHWLY010000073.1:0-32772 GCF_042730435.1 Nocardioides sp. NPDC059952
CAGGCCACCGCGAAGCGGCGGGCGAAGCCCGTCCTTGACGCGGTGCGTGATCGAGAAACAATCGAAGCAAGGGTCGGCGGCGAACACCGACACGAGACCACGCCCACCTCAGCGCGCCTTCCCGCGCCTTCCTGGAAGTGCGGCTTCAGTCCCCCGAAGAACCCTTCCGGCGCCCTCGTCGAATCTCGGTGTCGAGAGCGTCCAGGTGTTGGGTCCAGAAGCGGCGGAACGGGGTGAGCCAGGCGTCGACCTCGGCCATGGGGCCGGTGTCCAGGGAGTAGATGCGGCGGGTGCCGTCGGGGCGTACGTTGGCGAAGCCGTGTTCGCGCAGGACCTTGAGCTGCATGGAGACGGCGGGTTGGCGGATGCCGAACTCGGCCGAGATGGTCTCGACGATCTCACCCGAGGTGAGGTCGTCGTCGGCGAGGAGCTCGAGGATGCGGCGGCGTACGGGGTCGCCGAGGACGTCGAAGGCGTGCAAGCGACTGTTCCCTGCTACTCCGGCTCCGGCATCGCGGTGTAGGCGGCCACGCAGCGCTCGCCGGCGGCGCGGGCCTGGTCGGGGGAGGTGCCGAAGGCGATGTCGGCCTCGACCCAGGCGGCGGCGGAGCCCTGGGTGTGCTCGATCATGGCGGGCAGTGCGTCGGGGGACATCGGGTCCATCTTCTCGGCGTCGGGGGCGGAGAGGTGGAGGGCGAGGCCGAGGAGCATCTGCTCCCAGCCGATGCCGACGGCGCTCGGGCCGAACTCCTTCCACTGCTCGGGCGGGACGGGGGCGGAGTGCTCGAGGCGGAGCAGCGTACGGCCGGCGGCAGCGGTCAGGGTCGCGTCGACCCACGATCTCATGTCGCCGTAGTCCCAGGTGATCGAGAGCAGCATCGGGCGGTCGCAGGCGAGGATCTCGCCGCCGGCGTTGCCCTCGAGCTGGTAGCGGCCGCCGACCTCGAAGTCGCCGGTGACCGGCATCAGCCAGCGCGGGATGCGCTCCTTGGTGGTCAGCGCGTCCCAGACCTCGTCAGGGTCGGCGTCGTAGCTGCGTTCGACGACGAGCACGCGCAGCTCCTCGCCGCCGCGGGTCGTCGTGGTCAGGGCGCGGTTCACGGCGCCGAGGTGGTCGGCAGGGATGAAGGGTGGTGTGATCATGCTTCCGACGCTATATCAAGAATGCTTGATATTCAACGGACCTCGTCGACGAGCTCGGGGGCGGCGTGGAGGTAGGCGGTGGTGCGCCGCTTCTGCTCGATGTCGCGGTAGACGCGCTCGACCTGCTCGACGGTGAGACCGGTGGCCTCGGCGACCTCGACGGTCGGGACACCGTGGTTGAGGCCGTAGAGGCACAGGTCCATCCGCTGGTAGGGCAGCGAGAAGTAGAACTCCTCCTGCGACTGCTCCAGGGAGTAGGTGTCGGTGGTGGAGGGGCGGGCCTGGATCTCCTCCGGGACGCCGAGATGGGCGGCCAGCGCGTAGACCTGCGACTTGTAGAGGTGCGCGATCGGCTTCAGGTCGGCGGCCCCGTCGCCGAGCTTCACGAAGAAGCCCTGGTCGTACTCGAGCCGGTTCGGGGTGCCGGCGACGGCGTAGTTGAGCCGGTCGGCGTGGAAGTACTCCAGCGCCTTGCGGGCGCGCTGCTTGAAGTTCGTCGCGGCGACGATCTCCAGGTAGGCCTCGGTCGTCAGGCGGTGGGTGCTCTGGGTGCCCGTGGGGTCCTCGACGACGACGGAGAAGAGCCGGTACGCGTCGGAGTCGACCACGTTGGGCAGCACGATCTTCGACTTCCATCCCGGTCCGTACGCAGGCACGACCCGCCGGATCGCGTCGTCACGCCGCTGGTAGGCGCCGAGGCCGACCAGCACCGGGGAGATGTCCTCGAGCACCGAGTCGATCCCCAGGGCATCGGTCAGCTTCGTGCTGAACCCGATCGTGTCGTCGGAGGACTCCTGCTCGGGCATGTGCAGCGCGAAGACCCGCTCCGGGCCGAGCGCCTTGACCGCCAGCGCGGCGACCACGCTGGAGTCGATCCCGCCGGAGACGCCGAGCACGATGCCCTTGCGCTTGTTGGCCACCAGGTAGCGGCGGATCGACTCGCCGATCCGGGTCGCCTCCGCCTCCTCGTCGAAGCGGAGCGTCTCCAGTCCGTACGCTGCGTTCTGGCTGGTCGTGGCTGTCTTGTTCATGGCTGGGCCGGGTTCCTTCCGATGGGCTCGAGAGTGCGGTCGAAGACGGTCAGTGGCTCGGGTGGCGCGGTCGGCCCGGCGACCGGCCCCACGAGCAGCTCGCTGTGCAGCAGCTGGGTGGACAGGACGGCGACCAGCCGCATGTTGTCGGTGTTGCCGAGACGGCGCCCGCCCGTCCGCCGGGCCTTCTCCAGCAGCCGCTGGACGAGCTCCGGCCGGAAGATTCCGGCGGCCTCCAGCGCGGAGCCGGAGGTGACGTCGAAGACCCAGTCCGGGGTGCCGCCGGCGAAGAAGGCCGCGGCGTCAGGCGCCCGATAGGGCTGCTTGGGGCGCCGCAGGATCTCCTCGGGCACCAGGTCGGCGAAGGCGACCTTCAGCAGGTGCTTCTCGTCCATCCCATGGATCTTGTGGTCGGCCGGGACCTGGGAGGCGAGCTCGGCGACGTGGGGGTCGAGGAACGGGAACCGGCCCTCGACCGAGTTGCCCATCAGCATCCGGTCGCCCTGGGAGGCCAGGATGTAGCCCGGCAGCAGGGTCGTCATCTCCAACCACTGTGCCCTCGAGAGCGGGTCCCAGCCCGCCTGCTCGGCGGGCATCGCGGCGAGGACCTCGTCGGCCGGGACCCGTTCGCCGGCCCGGCGGACGTCCGCGGTCAGCATCGAGCGCAGGACGGCCGTCGCATCCCAGCGGGGCCGGTGCGAGATCGCCGGGTCGCCGGCGACGATGTTGCGGCCGAAGAAGCTCTTGGCGAAGGCGGGGGCCTGGTGCGGAGAACGCTTCATCCACGGGTAGAGCTGCTCCACGGCGGCCTCGGCCGCAGCCGGGTCGCGGGTCCACAGCTCGCGGATCCGCCCCTCGCGGAAGATGTCGTACCCGCCGAGCACCTCGTCGCTGCCCTCACCGGTCACCACCACCTTGAACCCCGACTCGCGTACGAGGCGGGAGAGCAGGAACATCGGCGCCGGGCCGGTACGCAGCAGCGGGCTCTCGGCGTGGCGTACGACGTCGGGGAAGACCTCGGCGATGTCGCGCTCGCGGACCACGACGTCCTCGTGCACGGTGCCCAGCCGCTTCGCCATCAGGGTCTGGTAGCCGCCCTCGTCGAACTCGTCGTCGGCGAAGCGCAGCGAGAACGTGTGCAGCGGTACGTCGGTGAACCCCGCGATCGCACCGGCGGTGACCGCGGAGTCGATCCCCCCGGAGAGGTACGCCGCCACCGGCACGTCGCTGCGCTCGAACCGCAGCCGGGTGGCGGCCACCAGCCGTTCCCGCAGGGCCTCGGCGTTGGCCGCCAGATCGGTGCGCGGCTCGCTGCCGCGGGCGGCGAAGGTCGGCGCCCACGAGCGCGTGCGGGTGGGTTCGACGCCGTCGCGAAAGGTCAGGTAGCTGCCGGGCGGCACCTGCTCGATCCCGCGGAAGACCGTCTGCGGAGCGACCGTGGACCACAGCGTCAGCACCTGGTCGATCCCGGCCGGGTCGAGCTCTCGCGGCACCTCCGGATCGGCGAACAGCGCCTTGACCTCCGAGGCGAACAGCAGCTTCCCGCCGGACCGCGTGTAGTAGAGGGGACGCACGCCGAACCGGTCCCGGGCGAGCACCAGCTCACCGCTCCGCCGGTCCCAGATCGCCAGCGCCCACTGACCGTTGAACCGGTCGAAGCAGCCCGGACCCCATTCCTCCCAGGCGTGCACGATGACCTCGGTGTCGCTACGCGTGCGGAAGCGGTGCCCGCGTGCGCGCAGGTCGGCGGCGAGCTCGACGTGGTTGAAGATCTCGCCGTTGAAGGTCACCCAGACCTGCTCGTCCTCGCCGCACATCGGCTGCACGCCGCCGATCGTGTCCACGATCGCCAGCCGGGTGTGACCCAGCGCGACCCGCTCGTCGCGGTAGTAGCCGCTGCCGTCGGGCCCGCGGTGGGCCAGGACGGCCAGCATCCGGCGTACGAGACCGGGGTCGGGCGCGTCGGCGGAGTGGACCCCGCAGATTCCGCACATGGCTCTCCTCGGTAGATGTCTGCGCGTCTGGCCGCCAAGGCTTGTCGGCGCAGGCGGGAGAGCGGCCCGCTACCGGGGCGTTTATCACCCAATGTCGGCATGTTTCGCGCGGGTGAACGTGCTGCGCCGACGGGGTCAGAACAGTGGGCGTGTGCAAGGACACGGCCGACCCAGGTGGGGCCGGCACCACACAGGTGACCAGGGAGAGTGCAGAAGATGGCAGACCTACAGCGAACGATCGAGGCGTTCATCCTCGACAGCCTCCTGCTGGGCGACGAGGAGCGGCTGCCCGCGCCGACGGACTCGCTGGTGGAGTCCGGAGTGATCGACTCGACCGGGATCCTGGAGCTCATCGAGTTCCTCGAGGAGGAGTTCCAGATCACCGTCACCGAGGCCGAGACGGTGCCGTCGAACCTCGACGGTGTCGCCAACCTGGTCGACTACGTGGCCCGGAAGACGGCGGCGGACCGCCTTGCTGGGTAGGCCGGCCTTGCTGGTCCGACCGGGTCCTGCCGGCCAGGAGAGCGGTGACTTCGCCGTCGACCTGGCCAAGATGTACACGATCAACCTCGGCCGGCCGCGTCCCTCGCTGCTCGCCAGGGTCCGGTTCTGGCTGACCGACTACGAGCTCCACTGCGTGGCCTGCTACCGCTTCGGGCGCTGGGCGGGCGGCCTTCGTGAGCGTCGCCCGCTGCTCGGGGTGGCCGCCCTGGGCATCTTCTGGTTCTGGAACCGGCACAACATGCGGATCCACCACGCCGACATCGGCCGGCGCGCCGAGATCGGCCCCGGGCTGCTGGTCATGCACCGCTCCGGGATCATGATCGGGCCGGCGGTGATCGGCAGCAACTGCGTGCTCCATCACAACGTGACCATCGGACAGCGGATCGCCGCCGGTGACCACGGTGTACCGGCCATCGGTGACGACGTCTGGATCGGCCCGGGTGCGGTGATCTCCGGTGCGATCACGGTCGGGGACGGCTGCACCATCTCCGCCGGCACGGTGCTGTCCAAGGACGTGCCGCCTCGCAGCCTCGTCGGAGGAAACCCCGGCCGGGTGATCGCCCGGGACTACGACAACGGCAACATGATCAACTTCGTCGTTCCCAGGCGGCCCGCGGAGACGCCGTCACCGATATTGGGTGATGAGTGAGCCCGCGCGATCGTGGGCTGCTCGAGGGCGGCGATGCTCCGGGACATGGAGCGTTCCTCGACAGCAGCGAGCGTCGTCGTGCCTGCGCACGACGAGTCTGCTGGACTGCGTGGAAACCTGGCCGCGCTGCTCGACGGTGTCCCGACAGGCACCTTCGACGTGGTGGTGGTCTGCAACGGCTGCACCGACGACACCGTCACGGTGGCGCGGTCGGTCCCTGGCGTACGTGTCCTCGAGACCGCGTCCGCCTCGAAAGCGCTCGCCGTCGAGCTGGGTAACGCGGCCACCTCGGTGTTCCCTCGGATCCATCTCGATGCGGACGTACGCCTTCCCGGTCCCGACGCGCTCCGCCTGGTCGCCGCCGTGGCGGAGCCGGGGGTGCAGGCCGCCGGGCCGTCCCGTGAGGTTCCCGCTGGCGCCTCGTCGTGGCCGGTGCGGGCCTACTACCGGGTGTGGGAGAGCCTCCCGAACGTACGCAACGGCCTGTTCGGTCGCGGCGCGTTCTGTCTCTCGGCACAGGGCCAGGCCCGGGTGGACGCCCAGGTGCGGCTCATGAACGACGACCTGGTGGTCTCCGAGGCGTTCGCGCCGCAGGAGCGCCGGATCGTCGCGAACGCCGTGGTGGTGGTGCAGCCGCCGCGTACGGTCGCCGACCTGGTCCGGCGCCGGACCCGGGTGGCGACCGGCAACAACCAGGCGGACCAGCACGCGGCCCGTCAGGCATCGACATCCGTCTCGGACCTCATCAAGCTCGGGCTGCGTCAGCCGTCGATCGGTCTCCGGGTCCCGGTCTTCCTGACGATCACCGTCATCGCGCGCTGGCTCTCCCGCAGAGCCGTCCGTGCCGGCGACTACACGACCTGGCTGCGTGACGAGAGCTCGCGAGCCTGAATCCCTGAAGGAGCACGAAGCACATGCTGCATCCCAGATCCGGGGGCCGCAGGCTCTTGGCCGTGTTTCTCGGAGCCGTCCTGATCCTCACCGGCCTCACGGCCACCACCGTGACGACTGCCCAAGCCGCCGGCGACCCCTGTGGTGCCGGTGGCAACAAGATCGCCTGCGAGAACTCCAAACCGGGCTCGCCGCAGAGCGAGTGGGACATCGACGGGGCGGGGGATGACTCGATCCAGGGCTTCGCCACCGACATCAGTGTCAATGTCGGCAGCTCGATCGACTTCAAGGTCGACACCGACGCCTCGGCGTACACCATCACGATCTATCGCACCGGGTGGTACGGAGGCGACGGAGCCCGGCGGATCGCGTCGGTCACGCCGTCGGCGAACCTGCCGCAGAACCAGCCCAACTGCACGCGTGAGACTGCGACCGAGATGACCGACTGCGGCAACTGGGCGGTCTCGGCGACCTGGCAGGTGCCGTCGACCGCGGTCTCCGGTGTCTATGTCGCGTTGCTCCACCGCGCCGACAGGAACGAAGCCAGCCACATCACCTTCATCGTCCGCGACGACTCCAGCCACTCCGACGTGGTCTTCCAGACCTCGGACACCACCTGGCAGGCGTACAACCTCTACGGCGGGTCGAGCTTCTACCAGGGTGGCGCGAACGGGCGGGCGTACAAGCTCAGCTACAACCGGCCGTTCGTGACCCGGCACAGCCCGGCCCGGGACTTCTTCTTCGCCAACGAGTACCCGCTGGTGAGGTTCCTGGAGCGCAACGGGTACGACGTCAGCTACATCTCCGGCATCGACTCCGACCGTCGCGGCAACCTGCTCACCAACCACAAGACCTTCCTCTCCGTCGGCCACGACGAATACTGGAGCGGCGCCCAGCGGGCCAACGTCGAGGCCGCGCGCGACGCCGGGGTGAACCTGCAGTTCCTCAGCGGCAACGAGGTCTACTGGCGTACCCGCTATGAGTCCTCGCAGCAGGGTGCGACCAGCAGCAGGGCCTACCGCACCCTGGTGACCTACAAGGAGGCGTGGGGCGCCTCGGACCCCGCCAACGAGTCCACCTCGACCTGGCGCGACCCGCGCTACGCGCCGAAGAGCCAGGGCGGAGGGCTCCCGGAGAACGCCCTGACCGGCACCATCTTCATGTCCAACAACACCGACCTGCCGCTGACCGTCACCAAGGAGCAGGGCAAGCAACGGATGTGGCGCGGCACCGGGCTGAACCAGATGACCGGGGCAACCACCCCGCTGGCGCCGCACACGGTGGGGTACGAGTCCGACGAGGACCAGGACAACGGGTTCCGCCCACCTGGCCTGATCCGGGGCTCGGAGACGACCGGGTTCATCAGCGGGCAGTACATGCACGACTACGGCAGCAGTGTCGGGGACGGCACCACCACCCACTCGGTCACGCTCTACCGGGCCGCGAGCGGGGCGCTGGTCTTCGGCGCCGGCACGGTGCAGTGGACCTGGGGACTGGACACGAACCACGACAGCCCCTACAACAACGACGCGATCAGTCCGGCGATGCAGCAGGCGCAGATCAACCTGCTCGCCGACATGGGCGCTCAGCCGACGACGTTGATGGCGGGAATGCAGGCCGTCACGGCCTCGGCCGACACCACCGGGCCGTCGGTCACGATCAGCAGCCCCGCGGCGGGGTCGACCCAGCCCAACGGCACCAAGGTGACCCTGTCCGGCACAGCCACCGACGCCGGCGGCGGCATCGTCGCCGGAGTGGAGTACTCCACCGACGGCGGCACCAGCTGGCACCCGGGCAAGGGCACCTCGAGCTGGACCGTCGAATACATCCAGCACGGCGTCGGCTCGACGCCGATCCGGGTCCGAGCCGTCGACGACAGCGCCAACATCGGCGCGGTGGCGACCCGTTCCTTCAACGTCCCGTGCGGCTGCAGCATCTTCGGCCAGAGCACGATCCCGACCACCTGGACCGCGGTCACCGGCCCGGCGACCCCGTCGGCCGACGACCCCAGCGCCGCCGAGCTCGGCCTGCGCTTCACCCCGCTCACCGACGGGTACGCAGCAGGGGTCCGCTTCTTCAAGGGGTCCGGCAACACCGGCACCCACACCGGCTCGCTGTGGAGCACCAGCGGCGAGCGGCTGGCTCAGGTCACCTTCACCGGCGAGACCTCGGGCGGCTGGCAGCAGGCGCTGTTCAGCAGCCCGGTGGCGTTGAGCGCGGGCACCACGTACATCGTCTCCTACACCGCCCCCAACGGCCATTACGCGGTGCAGCCGTGGGCGTTCGGTGCCCAGGGGCTGGAGGCGTACCCCTTGGACGTCGCCGGTGGCTACGGGGCCGAGCCTGCGGGGGTCTATGCCAACCCCGGCACTTTCCCGGCCAACTCGCACCAGAACTCCAACTACTACGTCGACGTGGTCTTCACGACCACCGATGACTCACCGCTGTCCGCGATCAGCCCGTGGCCGCTGGCCGACTCGTCCTCGGTGCCGCGCTCGACCACCATCAGCGCGCGCTTCTCCAAGCCGGTGGTCGCCTCTTCGGTCGGGGTCCAGGTCAAGGACGCCCTGGGCGCGACCGTCGCCGGGTCGACCGGCTACGACGCCACCACCAGGACCGTCACGTTCACGCCGGCGAACCCGCTGGCCGGGTTCGTGAAGCACACGGTCACGCTCTCGGCCACGGACACCCAGGGGACGGCGCTCACCGGCGGGAAGACCTGGTCGTTCACGACCGCGAAACCGCCGGCGACACCAGGAGTGTGCCCGTGCTCGATCTACAACGACGAGGACGTGCCGACGATCCTGGAGGACTCCGAGCGCGCCTCGCTCACCCTGGGTGTGCGGTTCCGCCCGAACGTCACCGGAACCGTCACCGGTGTCCGGTTCTACAAGGGGGTGAACAACACCGGGTCGCACACGGGCACACTGTGGTCGAGCAGCGGCCAGGCGTTGGCCCAGGGCACCTTCACCGAGGAGAGCACCACCGGCTGGCAGACGCTCACCTTCGCCCAGCCGGTCGCGGTCCAGGCGGGGGTGGACTACGTCGCCTCGTACCACACCAACGGGTCCTACTCGGCGACGCCGAACGCGTTCGCCGCCTCGGACCTCTCCAAGGGGCCGATCACGGTCAGCTCGACGGCCGGCGCCTATACCTATGGCGAAGGGTTCCCGGGCAACTCCTCGGCCTCCAGCTACATGGTGGACCTGGTCTTCCAGAAGGGTGCGCCGACGCTGACCGTGACGGCACAGAGCCCGGCTCCGGGTGCGGTCTCGGTGCCGCGCGGCACCAACATCACCGTCGGCTTCTCGAGCGCGATCACCTCCGGCTACCAGATGAACGTCTCGGGCCCGGGCGGGCCGATCGCGGGGACGTCGTCGCTGAACCAGGCCGGCAACGAGATCACCTTCGATCCCACCGATGCGCTCCCGTCCAATGCGGACGTCTCGGTCAGCCTGACCGGGGTGACCTCTGTCGAGGGGGCCACGCTGGCTCCACAGAGCTGGACGTTCCGCACCCGAGCCGAGTCGGCGACCAGCCAGTCGCTCTTCGGTGCCCAGGTGCCGCAGCAGCTGGCGGTGAGCGATGCGTCCCCGGTGGAGGTGGGCACCGCCTTCACCTCCGCACGTGACGGCCAGGTGACCGGGATCCGGTTCTACAAGGGGACGGGCAACAACGGCACCCATGTCGGGTCGCTGTGGTCCGAGTCCGGCACCCGGTTGGCCTCGGTCACGTTCGTCGGCGAGACCGCCTCGGGCTGGCAGGAGGCGACGCTCTCCCAGCCGGTCCCGGTGACGGCGGGGGCGACGTACGTCGTCTCCTATCTCGCTCCGCAGGGCCACTACTCGGCCACCGGCGGGTTCTTCAACACCGCCTGGACCTCGGGTGACCTGACCGCGCCGGCGACCAACAACGGCCGCTATCTCTACGGAGCCGCAGGTGGGTTCCCCACCTTCAGCTGGGGCGCGACGAACTACTTCGTCGACGTCGTCTTCGAACGGTCCGCAGCGACGATGAGCGTCACCGGGCGCGATCCGAGCTCGGGCGCGACGGGCGTGGACACCGGGGTCGATCCCTCGATCACGTTCTCGGCGCCGGTGGCGAACGGCTGGAGCATGTCGGCCACCGCCAACGGGTCCGCGGTGGCCGGCTCGGCGGCGCGGAGCACCGACGGACGTACGCTGCAGTTCACGCCGTCGGCCGCGCTGCCGGCCGGGGCGACGGTGTCGGTGAGCGCCTCGGGCGTGGTCTCGACCGACGGGGTGAGCCTGCCGACGCAGACGTGGTCGTTCACGACCGCCGCGGCCGTCCCGACCGAGGTCTCGCTGTTCACCGGGGTCACACCGCAGACCGCGTCGACGGCCGACCTGATGCCGATCGAGGTCGGCACCGCCTTCACGACGTCCGTGGCCGGCTCGGTGACGGCGATCCGGTTCTACAAGGGCACCGGCAACACCGGGACCCACACCGGCTCGCTGTGGAACTCTGCCGGCACCAGGATCGCCCAGGTGACCTTCACCGGAGAGACCGCGACCGGCTGGCAGAACGCCACGTTGCCGACCCCGGTCGCGCTCACGCCGGGGGCGACGTACGTCGTGTCCTACTACGCCCCCAACGGGCGCTACTCCTCGACGCCCGCCGCCCTCACGCAGTCGCGCACGGTCGGCCCCCTGACGGCACCGGGCGGAGCCAACGGCAGGTATCGGTACGGGACCGGAGGGGGGCTCCCGAACCGATCCTGGAACTCCACGAACTACTTCGTGGACGTGAGGTTCCGCCCGGCGTCACCATGAGCCGGGGAGGCGGTCCCTAATTGGGGGGATAGGTGGGGCGAGGCTCTTCGGAGCCTCGCCCCTCGCGGATTCCATGGTCCACATGACTGATGGGGAACCGCTCGGTGTGGCAGTGGTCGGGGCCGGGTACTGGGGGCCCAACCTGGTCCGAAACTTCCGGAACGCACCGGACTGGGCGCTGGTGGCGGTCGTCGACCTGGACATCGCGCGGGCCCAGGAGGTGATCGGGGGCGGCACGGACGTGCTGGCCACGACCGACCTCGACGAGGTGCTCGCGCGCGAGGACGTGGACGCGGTGGCGATCGCGACGCCGGCGGGCACGCATCGGCACCTCGTGGAGAGGGCGCTGCGGGCCGGGAAGCACGTGCTCGTCGAGAAGCCGCTGGCCGACGACGTGGAGTCCGGGCGGAGCATGGTCGAGGCCGCCCGCGCCAACGATCTCGTGCTGATGGCCGACCACACCTACTGCTACACGCCGGTCGTGCAGAAGATCCGGGAGCTGGTCGAGGACGGGTCGCTCGGCGAGATCCTGTTCGTCGACTCGGTGCGGATCAACCTCGGGCTGGTGCAGCCCGACGTCGACGTCTTCTGGGACCTGGCTCCGCACGACCTCTCCATCCTCGACTTCGTCCTGCCCGGCGGGCTGCGCCCCACCGGGGTCGCTGCGCACGGCGCCGACCCGCTCAAGGCCGGCAAGGCGTGCGTCGGCTACCTGACGCTGCCGCTGGAGGGTGGGGTGATGGCCCACGTCCACGTCAACTGGCTCAGCCCCACCAAGATCAGGCAGATGGTGATCGGCGGGAGCCGGCGCACGTTGGTCTGGGACGACCTGAACCCGCAACAGCGGCTCAGCGTCTTCGACCGCGGCGTCGATCTGGTCCAGCAGAGCGTGGACATCGCCGACCGCGCCACCGCGACCATCGCCTACCGGCTGGGTGACACCTGGGCGCCGGCGCTGCCCGAGTACGAGGCGCTCTCCCGGATGGTCGGCGAGTTCGCCGAGGCGATCCGGGACGGCCGTACGCCGCGCACCGACGGGGCTGCCGGGCTCCGTGTCCTCTCCGTCCTGGAGGCGGCCCAGACCAGCCTCCGAGCCCGTGGCGCCCTCGTCGAGGTGGCCGCCGAGACCCCGACCCTGGAGCTGATCCGATGACAACTCTCAACGGCGCGAACGTCCTGGTCACCGGAGGTGCGGGCACGATCGCCTCCACCATCGTGGACCAGCTCCTCGACGAAGGGGTCGCGCACGTCGACGTGCTCGACAGCCTGATCCGGGGACGCAAGGCCAACCTCGACGACGCCCTCGCGTCCGGCCGGGTCACCCTGGTCGAGGGCGACATCCGCGACCGCGACCTGGTCGGCGACCTCACCGCGGGCAAGGACCTCGTCTTCCACCAGGCCGCCATCCGGATCACCCTGTGCGCCGAGGAGCCGCGGCTGGCCAACGAGGTGCTGGTCGACGGCACGTTCAACGTGGTCGAGGCCGCCGTCTCCGCGGGCGTCTCCAAGCTCGTCTATGCCTCCTCGGCCTCGGTCTTCGGGCTCGCCGAGGAGTTCCCGACGCCCGAGGGGCACCACCACAACAACAACGACACCCTCTACGGGGCGGCGAAGTCCTACAACGAGGGTTTGGTCCGGTCCTTCCGGGCGATGCACGGGCTCGACTACGTCGGGCTGCGCTACTTCAACGTCTACGGGCCCCGGATGGACGTGCACGGCGCCTACACCGAGGTGCTGGTGCGCTGGATGGAGCGGATCGCGGACGGCAAGCCGCCGCTGATCTTCGGTGACGGGCGCCAGACGATGGACTTCGTCTGCGTTCCCGACATCGCCCGCGCCAACGTCCTGGCCGCCGCCTCCGACGTGACCGAGGGCGTCTACAACATCGCCTCCGGCACCGAGACCTCGCTGCTGGAGCTCGCCGAGGCGCTCGTCCGCGTCATGGGGTCCGACCTCGGCGTCGAGCACGGTCCCGAGCGAGCGGTCAACGGCGTCACCCGCCGGCTCGCCTCCATCTCCGCGGCCCGTGACGACCTGGGCTGGGAACCGACGATCGGGCTCGAGGAGGGGCTGCGGCAGCTCGTCGAGTGGTGGACGCCGCTGCGCTCCGAGATCGCGGCCGGTCGGGCTCTTCAGGGTGGTCTCTCGTGAGCCGGATCAACGTCATGCAGCCCTGGCTGGGCGAGGAGGAGGTCGCGGCGGTCACCGAGGTGCTCCGCTCCGGCTGGGTCGCCCAGGGGCCGCGCGTGGCCGAGTTCGAGCGCCGCTTCGCGGACTCGCAGCAGGCAGCTCATGCGGTCGCCACCTCGAGCTGCACGACGGCGCTCCACCTGGCGCTGGTCGTGGCCGGGGTGACCCCCGGGGACGACGTCGTCGTCCCGTCCTTCTCGTTCATCGCGACCGCCAACGCGGCGGTCTACGTCGGCGCCCGGCCGGTCTTCGCGGACGTCTCGCCGGTCACCGGAAACCTGACCGCGGCGACCGTTCGGGAGGCCCTCACGCCGCGGACGACCGCGGTGATCGTGGTCGACCAGGGCGGGGTGCCGGTCGACCTGGACGCGATCCGGGAGCTCTGCGACCCGCTCGACATCATGGTCATCGAGGACGCCGCCTGCGGTGCGGGGTCGACCTACCGAGGTCGTCCCGTCGGCGCCGGCGCCGAGATCGCCGCCTGGTCCTTCCACCCGCGCAAGATCCTCACCACCGGCGAGGGCGGGATGCTCACCACCTCGCGCGGCGACCTGGCCGAGCGGGCGCGCAGGCTGCGCGAGCACGCGATGAGCGTCTCGGCCGCCGACCGGCACGCCAGCCTGGTCTCGCCGCCGGAGTCCTACGACGAGGTCGGCTTCAACTTCCGGATGACCGACCTGCAGGCCGCGGTCGGCCTGGTGCAGCTCTCCCGGCTGCCCGAGGTGGTCACCCGGCGGCGTGAGCTGGCCGCGGGCTATGCGAAGGCGGTCAGCGAGATCGACGGGCTGCGCGCGGTGGCCGACCCGGCCTGGGGCACGAGCAACTTCCAGTCGTTCTGGGTCGAAGTGTCGGCTGCGTACGGGATGGACCGCGAGGGGCTGCTGAGCGCCCTGGCGGAGGCCGGGATCTCCGCGCGACGCGGGATCATGGCGGCACACCGGCAGCCTGCGTACGCCTCGGAGGGGGTCGTGCTGCCCGCCACCGAGCATCTCACCGACTCCACGCTCATCCTGCCGCTCTTCCACCAGCTCTCGGACTCGGAGCAGGCGCGAGTCATCGGCGTACTCCGACAGGGGGGAGCACGCCGATGACCACGCTGGTTCTCGTCGCCGCGAGCGGGTTGGCCGGGGAGGTCGCGGCCGCCAGCGAGGGCTACGACCAGATCGTCGCGGTCGACGACGATCGCGAACGATGGGGAACCATCGTCGGCGGAGTCGAGGTCATCGGCCCGATCGAGCTGGTCTCCGACTCCGGCACCGACCTGGTCGTCTGCGCCGGATCGGGCCGGATACGCCGCCGGCTCGTCGGGAGGCTGCTCGACTACGGGGTGACCCCGGAGCGGTTCGCGACCGTCATCCACCCCGACGCCTCGGTCGCCCACGGGTGCGAGGTCGGGCGGGGCAGCATCCTGCTCGCCGGTGCCCGGCTGACCTCGCAGGTGTCGGTCGGCCGGCATGTCGTGGTCATGCCCAATGCCGTCCTCACCCACGACGACATCGTCGGGGACTTCGCCACCCTGTGCGCCGGTGTCGCCCTGGGCGGGGAGGTCGTCGTCGGCGAGGCCGCCTACCTCGGGATGAACTCCTCGGTGCGGCAGCGCGTCGATGTGGGCGTCGACGCCGTTCTCGGCATGGGGGCCGTGCTCCTCGCGGACCTTCCCCCCGGCGAGACGTGGGCCGGGGTTCCCGCCCGCCCGGTCCGGGTGCCGGTCTGATGCGCCGGTTCGACCGTCCGCGACCGCTGCGGACGCGCCCGTCGGTCAGTGTCGTGATCCCTTGCTACAACTACGGGCGCTATCTGCCTCAGGCGGTCGCGGGTGCGCTCGCCCAGGACGGCGTCGACGTCGACGTGCTGATCGTCGACGACGCATCCCCGGACGGCAGCGCCGATGTCGCACGCTCGCTGGCCGCGGCGGATCCACGCGTCGACGTGCTCGTCCACGAGCGGAACACCGGGCACATCCAGACCTACAACGACGGGCTCTCCCGGGTGCGCGGCGACTATGTCACGCTCGTCTCCGCGGACGACGTGCTGATGCCCGACGCGCTCACCCGTGCGGTCGCGCTGATGGAGCACCATCCCGGGGTCGGCCTGGTCTACGGGTACGCCCGCTCGTTCACCGACGACCTCCCGGTCGGGCCGAGGAGGACCCGCAGCTGGTCGGTCTGGTCCGGTAGGGACTGGCTCGGCACCGCGGCGCGGCAGGGTCGCTGCTTCCTGGTCAGCCCCGAGGCGGTGATGCGCCGCGAGGCACTCGAGCAGACCGACGGCTACGACCCTCGGCTGCCCCATTCGGGCGACTTCGACATGTGGCTGCGCACCGCTGTTCGCTGGGACGTCGGCCGGGTGGACGGACCGATCCAGGCGGCCTACCGCGTGCACGACGCCAACATGCACCTGACCGAGTACGCCGGCTGGCTCACCGACCTGCGCGAGCGTCGGCGCACCTTCGACGTCCTCTTCGACGAGCGCGCCCCGGACATCGCCGAGGTCCAGAGGCTGCGGCCGTACGCGATGCGGGCCCTGGCCCGGGAGGCCCTGCGCCGTGGTCGAGAGACCGCGCACGGCGACTCGGGGACGCTTCTCGACTACCTCGACTTCGCCGCCGAGACGTACCCCACCGTCCGGGGAACCAGGGCATGGAGGCGCGCCTGGGACGAGGCCATGGCGGGCCGGGCGTCCCGGACGGCGCCGTGGAGCCGCGCGACCGCCAAGGTCCGACACCACCTACGGTGGCGGTTCGAGCGCAGGTACGGCACATGACCACGACGGCCCCTCAGGGGACGGTCGCCGCACGAGTGAGCCGTGGCCTCGGCTGGGGTCTGGGCGGGACGATCGCCATGCGGGTCGGCAGCGTGCTGTTCGGCATCCTGGTCGCCCGGCTGGTCGCACCGGCCGAGTTCGGGGTGTACGCCGTGGCGCTGACGGTCTGGACGATCCTCAGCACCCTGGCCGATCTCGGGCTCGGCGCCGACCTGGTCCGTGCGCCCGACATGGAGCCTCGGGCGCCGACCGTGGCGAGCATCGGGCTCGGGGTGAGCCTCGCCCTCGGCGCGACGATGGCCCTGGCTGCGGAGCCGATCGCGATCGCTTTCGACAGCCCGGAGTCGACCGACGTGATCAGGCTGATGGCGGTCAGCATCGCGGTCTTCGGCTTCACGATCGTTCCCTCCGCGCGGCTGACCAGGGCCTACCGCCAAGGTGCCCTGTTCGGGATCAACGGACTCGGGTTGGTGGCCTCGGTGGTGGTCGCGCTCGGGCTGATCATGGGTGGCATGGGCGCCGAGGCGCTCGCCTGCGGTCAGATCGCCTGCCAGAGCGTGATCGCGGTGGGGCTGTACGTCATCACCCGCACCGTGCCACGGCTGGGGTTCGACCCCGTTCTGGCCAAGGACTCGCTCGCGTTCTGTCTCCCGCTGGCCGCCGCGAACCTGCTCTCCTGGCTGCTGCTGAGCATCGACAACCTGATCGTCTCCCGCACCCTCGGCCCCGAGCAGCTCGGGCTCTACGTGCTCGCCTTCAACATCTCCTCCTGGCCGATGAGCGCGCTGGGAGCCGCGGTCCGGGTGGTCGCGCTGCCCGCGTTCTCCCAGGCATCCTCGGTGCAGGTCCGCAACCGTGGCCTGGTGCTCTGCATCGCGCCCCTGGTCGCCGTGGCAACGCTGGCCTCGCTCGGCCTTGCCGCCGCCGCCGTCCCGCTGGTCACCCTGGTCTACGGCGAGCGCTGGGAGCCTGCGGCCGCTGCGCTCGCCGGGCTCGCGGTGTTCGGAGGCGTCCGGGTCGTGCTCGACCTGGTGGCCACCTTCCTCGTCGCCGCGGGCGAGACCCGAGCCGTCCTCGTCGTGCAGGTCGCGTGGGTCGTCGCGATGGTCCCGGCGATGATCGTCGGCGTCACCCGCTGGGGCCTGGCCGGCGCCGGCTGGACCCACGTCGTGGTCGTCGCGGTCGTGGTGGTGCCGTTCTACCTGCGTGCGCTCGCCACGGTCGGGGTCCGGCCCGGAGAGTTCCTCCGACCGGCGGCGGTCCCGCTCCTCGCGGCCGTCCCGGCGGCGGTCGTCTGCGGCTGGCTCGCCGGCCTCGGGAGCAACCGGGTCTTCACGCTGCTCGGCGTCACCGTCCTCGTCCTCGTCCTCTACGCGCTGCCGCTGCTGCGGTGGTGGCGCGCGCGATTCACCCAGCTTCGCCGGCTCGAGCCGGCCTCCCTCCCGGAAGGAACCCCGTCATGACCGCGAACCCACGCCCGAGCGTGCCCTTCGTCGACCTGCGGCCCCAGAACGAGGCCATCAACGACGAGGCGGTGGGCGCGTTCGCCGAGATCTGCGAGAGCGGGGCGTTCGTCCTGGGGCCGCAGGTGCGGCGCTTCGAGGAGGAGTACGCCGAGTTCGCCGGCGTCGAGCACTGCATCGGCGTCGGCAACGGCACCGACGCGCTGGTGCTCGCACTGCGTGGCGCGGGCATCGGGGCGGGGGACGAGGTGATCGTCCCCGCCAACACCTTCGTCGCCACGGCCGAGGCGGTCGCGATCGCCGGAGCCGACCTGGTGCTCGCGGACTGCGACGAGGACTTCCTGATCGACCCCGCCGACGTCGCCCGCCGGGTCACCGGCCGCACCCGAGCGGTCATCGGCGTGGATCTGTACGGGCAGGTGGCGCCCTTCGAGCGGCTCCGCGACGCGGTGGGTGAGGACGTACTCCTCCTGGAGGACGCGGCCCAGTCCCAGGGAGCCAGCCGGAACGGCCGGCCCGCGGGGTCCTTCGGCGCGGCTGCCGGGACCAGCTTCTACCCGGGCAAGAACCTCGGTGCGTACGGCGACGCGGGAGCGGTGACCACCGGGTCGGCGGAGATCGCCGAGCGGGTCCGTGCCCTGCGCAACCACGGCGGGGTGGCGAAGTACGAGCACCTCGATGTCGGCACCAACTCCCGTCTGGACTCGGTCCAGGCGGCCGTCCTCTCGCTCAAGCTCGAGCGCCTCAAGGGCTGGAACGCCGAGCGGGACGAGGCCGCGCAGCGGTACGCCATGTTGCTCGCCGACGTGCCGGAGGTGGTCCTGCCGCGGGTCCTGCCAGGAAACCAGCACGTCTGGCACCTCTACGTCGCCCGGGTCGCCGACCGCGACCGGGTGCTGGGCGATCTCCTGGAGGCCGGGGTCGGTGCCGGCATCCACTACCCGGCGCCGGTGCACCTGTGGCCCGCCTTCTCCTGGCTGGGACAGGGCGCCGGCTCGTTCCCGGTCGCGGAGGCGCTCGCACACGAGATCATCTCGCTGCCGATGTTCCCGGGAATCACCGCGGAGCAGCAGGAGATCGTCGCGGATGCCCTCGGTAGAGCGGTGCGACGGTGAGCGGCGGCGTGCTCGGCGGCATCGCCGGGAAGCTCCGGCGCGAAGGGCCGCGCGGGGTGGTCCGCCGCGCCGTACGGCGTGCCTATCGGCAGCTGGACGCACACACCCTCGACTTCGGCCTGCTGCCCGAGGACATCGCCGACTCCACACGTCTGAGGCTCGGTCCGGTGCCACCGGTGCCGGGCGGACGCCCGCTCGTGGTCGGCTGGCTCACCACGCCGCCGGCAGCCGGCTCAGGCGGTCACACCACGATGTTCCGGATGGTGGAGGCGCTGGAACAGGCCGGCCACCGTTGTGTCGTGCTGCTCTACGACCGGCACCACGGCTCGGCGGCCGCTCAGGCCGAGGTGATCCGCGACTGCTGGCCGGGGGTCCGGGCCGAGGTCCGTTCGGTCGACGAGGGGTTCGACGGGCTGGACGCCTGCGTGGCGACCGGATGGGAGTCGGCCCACGTGCTCGCGGTCCGGCCGTCGCGGCCGCTGCACCGGCTCTACTTCATCCAGGACTACGAGCCGCTCTTCTCGCCGCACGGTTCCGAGTACGAGCTGGCCGCCGACACCTACCGGTTCGGGTTCACCAACATCGCGTTGGGGGAGATGGTGCACCGCCGGCTGCGCGATGACCTGGGTGTCTCCTCGGAGCTGGTGCCGTTCTCCTGCGACACCTCCGTCTACTCGCTGCACAACCAGGGCCGGCGCTCCGGCGTCGTCTTCTACGCCAAGCCGGGCCTGGCGCGGCGCGGCTATCTGCTCGGCACCCTCGCGCTCGCGGAGTTCCACCGGCGGCACCCGGACCAGCCGATCCACGTCTACGGTTCGCCGGTGCCCGACCTCCGGATCCCGGTGGTCCACCACGGCCGGCTCACTCCCGAGGAGCTGAACGCGCTCTACAACCGATGCGTCGCCGGCCTGGCGATGTCGTTCACCAACATCTCGCTGGTCGCCGAGGAGATGCTCGCCGCGGGCTGCGTGCCGGTGGTCAACTCCTCGCCCGACGCCCGCGCGGACCTGGACAACGCACATGTCGGCTGGGCGTCCCCGACACCGGGAGGCATCGCCGATGCCCTGTTCGATGCGGTCGCTGCGACCGACATCCCGGCCCGGGCCGCGGCTGCCGCCGGGAGCGTACGCACCGACAACTGGGTGCGCACACGCGATGGCGTACGCCTGATCATCGAGAACACGGCCAGGGGCGGTGCTCCCATGGATTGGGTACGCGTGGCTGGTGGCGCCGGTGCCAGCAGCAGCCCTTCCTAGGGTTCTCGCATGACGTCCTCACCGCCGGGTTTCGCGGCAGTCTCCGCAGCCGTCGGCCGGAGTGCGCCGGCCTTGGCGGCAGCGGTCACGACCGTCGCACCCGAGGCGGTCTGCGGCGGCACCCGGTTCGGGCTCCAGACCGCGGCATGGGGAGCGGACGAACCGCTGGCCGACGGCCGGACGCTGGTCCTCACCCGCGAGCTGAGGCGACGGAACCTGGGCGTCGACCCGGAGGACGTGGCCCGGATGCTCGCCGTCGGAGACCGGAAGGCGCTCGCGGAGATGCTGCCGACCTTCGGCGCCGTGCAGCAGGCGGGGAACGCCGTCACCGCCACGACCGACGCGCTCGGATTCCGTCATCTCTACTACCGCGTCGGCGACGACTGGGCGGCGGTCTCGACGTCGGCGCGCGTGCTGGCGGGACTGGCGCCGACGTCGCTGGACGACGGGGGTCTCGCCGTCCAGAGCCTGCTCGGTTGGCAGCTGCGGGGGCGCAGCCTGTTCGAGTCGGTGAGGAAGGTGCCCGCCGGCCGGTCGGTCGAGCTCCGCGACGGCCTGCTCCGCCTGGACGCCTTCACCGACGAGCCGGACGAGGAGCGCATCGGCCTCACCGAGGGGATCGCCTCGATGAGCAGCATGCTCCGCGGCTACCTGGACGCCTACCTCGACGACCACCCCGACGCGATCCTCCAGCTCACCGGCGGCCAGGACTCGCGCCTGCTCCTCTCCGCGATCGAGCCGCGGCGTCGCCGCGGGCTGAGGGTGGTGACCCTCGGGCGGCCCGACTCTCCTGACGTGCGGATCGCCGCAGGCTTGGCAGATCGCTACGGGATGAGGCACGAGATCATCGGCGTGGACGGCCTCGACACGCTCGACCCCGAGGAGGCGTACGCACGATGTACGGCGGCCGCCGGTGCGATCGAGCTCGGTGCGGACCCGCTGGCCTGGGCGGCCCTGGACTTCGCCGAGGCCCGGGCGATGCCGGGCCCGCGGATCTCCGGCCTCGGCGGAGAGGTGGCCCGGGGCTTCTACTACCTCGGCCGAGACGGTGACGGCCCGGTGACAGCGGCGCGGGCGCGGCGCCTCGCCGACTGGCGGATGTTCGTCAACGAGGCCGTCGAGTCCTCGGCACTCCGGCCCGCGTTCCGGGAGCGGGCGCGCGAGATCGCCCACGCCGAGGTCCTGGCCGCCCTTGCCGAGGGCGGGCACTCGTGGTTCGAGGCGACGGACGACCTCTACCTCGGCCAGCGGATGCAGCACTGGGCAGGAGCGACCGAGTCGCCGGTGAGCGCCCGCCGCCGGATCGTCAACCCGATGCTCGACGATCGCTGGATCGCGACCGTTCGAGCGCTTGCGCCCGCGGACAAGATGGGCTCCCGGTTCCTCGCCCGGCTCCAGGTCGAGCTCGATGTCGAGCTGGCCCGGCTACCGCTCGAGGGACGCCCCTCGCCGGCGACCTACGTCACGCCCGGATGGCGCAGCTCCTGGCGCCGAGGCGCGACGATCGTGACCAAGGCCGGTCGCAAGCTCGGCCAGCGAGTCCGGCGACGCGGTCGGCCACCTGTGGGCGGCGAGATCCTGGCCGATGCCGTGGTGACCTACTGGCGGGCCCACCCGGAGAGCGTCTCCGGCCTCGCGGAGACCGAGGTCGTCGAGCCGAGCTGGCTCGACGACGTCCTGGTGGGCAGGCACGAACCGGGGCCCGGCACCGTCGCGTTCCTGCTCAACCTCGCCCTCGCCTCCGACGCGGTGCGCCACTCCGGTGTCACCGCTGCGAGATGAGGTCCCGGTCGGGCCGGACGGTCGAACCGATGTGCTCGCGGGCGTGCGTCCGGCGCGCGGCGCGGGCGCGGGAGAGACGCTCGATCCAGATGACCGCGACCACGGTGAGCGATCCGCCCAGCAGCAGGAGCCCCGCCGCCGTACGCGACCGGCTGCCGCTGATCTCCTGGACGACCACGTCCTCCGGCGCCATCTCGGTGGACATCCGCGACGCCTTGCGGACACCCAGCTCGTCCTGTCGCCGGTCGAGGATGCCGTCGAGGTCCCGGGCGATCCGGGCCGCCTCCTCCTCGACCCGATCCGCGTCGGTGTTCACGACCTGCACGTCGATCACCGGGTTGTTGTAGATGGGGAGCCACTGGTTGCCGACGTTGCGCATCCGGACCCGCTCGCCCTGGTCGAGGCCCTCGCCGTAGAGGGTCGTCTCGGTGGTGCTCATGTTGAGCGGGTGACGGCCCTGGTTGTACTCCTCCACCAGCAGGCCCGCCATCGGAACCATGCCGTAGGGGTCCTCGCGGAGGGTGTTCGGGTTCACCGACTCCTTCGGTGGGAGCAGCACCACCTCGAACTGGGTGAAGTAGACCGGCGGCCGGTCGAGCAGCACCACGGCGCCGCCCAGCGTCAGCAGGGCGCAGACGACCACGACGTACCACCTGCGCAGCAGCAGGCCGACGAGTTCGAGGGCTGTCACAACCCTCACCCTGTGCGCGAGCGCCGACGGAGGACCGCGATCGGCCCGGTCGGTACCTCGTCTTGGGTATGACGTGGTGGGTGCGGCGCGGAGCAGGCCGGAGAACCTGACGATGGCTGTGCCCGGGCACGCGGATGCCTTCAGCCACTGTCTAGCGAAAGCGACCGGAACACATGGAACTCAGCGCGGTGTGGGGGGCCTTGGCGCGCCGCTGGTATCTCGTGATCGTCACCCTGGGGCTGACAGTCGTCGCCGTCGTGGTGATGATGGGGCGGGTGGGTCCCTCCTACACGGCCCAGGGGACCCTGCTCCTCTTCCCGCCCGACGGGACCACCAAAGCGGGGGAGAAGATCGAGGGCAACCCCTATCTCTCCCTGGGCGGGCTCAACCCGGCCCGCGACATCCTCATCCGCGCGATGACCTCGAAGACGGCTCGGGCCGAGCTCGAGGAGAGCCATCCGGACGTGAGCTATGAGATGTACGCCGACATGGCGGTGAGCGGGCCGATCGTCGTGGTCGATGTGACCGGCGCCAGCGAGGAGGACACGATCGGTGCTCTGAACGACCTGTTCGAGGCCGCGCCGGGGGTGCTCGTCGGCCTGCAGTCCGACCTGGGGATCAAGCGCCGTGAATACCTCTCCATCCAGACGCTCACCATCGACGAGACCGCGGAGAAGGTCACCAAGGACCAGCTCCGCGCCGGGATCGTCGGCGGTGCGGGCGTCTTGGTGGCCGGGCTCCTCGGCATCGGGCTGCTGGACGGGCTGCTGCTCTCGCGCGGCCGTGGCGGCAGACGCCGGGAGGAGGACGAGCCGCACGAAGCAGGTGACGTCGGCGAGGACCGCGCCGGCCCCAGAGCCGTCGAGCCCCTGGACTCGGACGGCTGGGTGAGGCCCCCGCCCCGGAACGGATTCGCCCAGGTCGTACCCAATGACGAGCAGTCGTCAGCGGTGCAACGCAGGTGAGGGACGATGCGGCCGGCCCCGCTCACCGGAGTGCGTAGTCCGGGCGAGCCGAAGGCAGGTGTGTCCCGGTCGATCGACGCAGCGGCCATCTTGACGGTCTACATCGTCGTGCTGCTCTCGATCCGGTCCGTGCTCGTCGTCCCGGCGCTGGGCACGGCCGGCGCGCCGGCGACGATCGTCGCGATCGGTGCGTTCCTGTGGTGGGCCTGGTACCACGTCCAGCGGGTCTATCGGATCGACGTGGGCGTCCAGCCGCTACGCATCGCGATCCTGGGGCTTCTCCTGGCGGTGATGGCGTCGTACGTGCTCGCGATGTCGGCGCCGATGCCCGGCAACGAGCTGACGCCCGCCGACAGCGGACTGCTCAGGATGATCGGGATGGCCGGCCTGGCCATGGTGGCGGCGGAGGGGATCTCGTCGCTCGACCGGCTGCACGCCGTGGTGCGCCGGCTGGTGATCGGGATCGGGTTGGTGGCGGTGCTGGGCCTGCTCCAGTTCGTGACCCGGCAGGCCCTGGTGGACCGGGTCAGCATCCCCGGACTCTCCGCTCGTGGCATCGAGATCGGCCTGTACGAACGCAGCGGCATGCCACGGCTCAGCGGGACCTCGACCCACCCGATCGAGTACGGCGTCATCTTGTCGATGGTGCTGCCGCTGGTGATCGTGTACGCCCTGCACGCACCCACCCGACGCTGGTTCTACCGCGCCGTGCTGGCCGTCGTCGCGATCGCGATCTTCATGGTGATCTCGCGCTCGGCGATTCTCTGCACCGCCGTCGCGATCCTGGTTCTCGCCCTCCGTTGGAGCTGGCGCATGCGCCTGGTCGCACTCGGTTGCCTGGCCGGGATCTCGGGCCTGGTCTATCTCCTGGTGCCGGGGATGCTCGGTGTCCTCACCGGGCTGTTCGTCGGCGCCGGCGACGACGCCAGCGTGGCGTCTCGCACGGACGCCTATGGGGTGGCGTTCCAGTTCATCGCGCGTGACCCCTGGCTGGGCCGCGGGCCCGGGACGTTCCTGCCGCAGTACTGGATCCTGGACAACCAGTACCTGGGCCACACGATCGAGACCGGACTGATCGGGATGGCTGCGCTGCTCGCGGTCATCCTCGTCGCGGCGTTCATGGCTCGCAGCGCTCGGGAGGCCGCGTCCACCGACTTCGACCGCGAGCTCGCGCAGGGGCTGCTCGCCGCCGTTCTCGCCGGTGCGACCGCGATGGCCTTCTACGACCTGTTCGCGTTCCCGCAGTCCTCCGGCTGCTTCTTCCTGGTGGTCGGGCTTGCCGGCGCCCTGCACCGTCTGGTCCGGCAGAAGCCGATGTCACCCGGGATTCACGACGCCGCCGTCCGACCAGACGTTGCCCTTCCAGACGTTCCCCGGCGCTGAGGAGTCGAAGGAGGCGATCGGGAACCAGTAGCCGCAGTTCGGCCGTGCCGCGGTGCGCTGGAACACGTTGTCGATGAAGCGGATGTGGTTGGTGCCGCCGTAGGCCTTGCCCGACGACGAGCCGCCGTAGGCACAGGTGCCGCCGGTGGTCACGAGGAACATGTTGCGCTCGATGAGGTTGTCCTCCACGGTGGCGAAGTCCCCGTACCCGGTCAGGCCTGCCGAGCAGCCGGCGTCGGGCGGGACGTCAGGTGCGTCGCAAGTGATCGTGTTGTGGCTGATCACACCCCCGGAACCCATCCGGATCCCGGACTCGTGGGCGACGCCGGTCAGGTCGGTGAACTGGCCGTGCACATAGGAGTCCCGCACGGTGCAGTCGCGCCAGCAGTTGATCGAGCGGTTGCCTCCGGTGACCTCCACCCGCAGGGCCGTGAAGCCGACGTTGCCGATGCCCGTCCCTCCTCGGTTGCCGATCCGGACCTCGCTGTCGACGATCGTGAACCCGAGCCCGTTGGACCCCTCGTCGTTGTAGACGGTCCCGTTGACCACCGAGTTGCGGATCGTGACGTCGGCCGCGCGTACGTTCAGCGTGCAGTTCACCGTCTTGCCGTCGATCACGGTGCCGGCCTTGGTGATGTTGCACGGGCCCGTGTACGGATCGAGCCGCACGCCCGCGGGCACCCCGGTGTTCGCCGCGTTCGGGAACCCGCCGGGTATCGAGGTCGGGGGCGTCGGGCCGCCGGTGACCTCCGGTGACGACGACCTCGGAGGCGGCGCTGTCGGGGTCGCAGGAGCTGATTTCGAAGGGGGCGAGCTCGGGGACGGGCTCGGTGAAGCGGTGGACGGACGGGCCGACGGGGAGGACGCCGAGGACGGGGACGACGACGGCGAGGGCGACCCGCCTGAGCCGGTCGGGCGCACCACGATGTCCACGGCGTAGCTGTTGGCCCCGAAGGTCTGGGTGGGGAAGGAGCCGGGCCGGTAGGAGTACACGCCGGCGTTGACCCCGGCGGTGATCGGTCCCCTGGAGACGGGCTTGTCGAAGAAGCTCTGGTCGGTGGAGTAGCGGCCCTTGGGTGCGGTGTAGGAGACGACGTAGTCGCGGCCGGGTCGCAGGACCACCGTGGGGTCGAACTCTGCGACCTGCAGGCCACGCCGCGGCTTGTCACCGAACCGTGCAGTGGCGAGCTGACGCCCCCGCCCGGACCACAGAGTGCCCGTGTGCGGCCCGGTGTTCGCCGAGCTCTTGTAGAACTGGACCGCGACCGCCTCGACGGGCTCGGTCACCTGGAAGCGCAGGCCCACCTCGACCGGCCGTCGATCCGGGTCGGTCACGATCGCCGGGACCGCGTCGTCGGGAAGCAGGCTGACCGTCTTCGCCTGGCTCTGCGAGATCGGCCAGATCGTCCAGGCGACGATCGCGACGACCGTGATCAGGGTGCTCCCGACCAGAAGGATCGGTCTTCGGGCATAGCCTCGAGAGCCTGTCGGACCGGATGTTCGACTTGCCGAGGTTTGCATGTGGTTGCACCATTCGGATGTAGGCAGCGCCGTTGCGATACCGACCCTGCACAGATGCGGAGGGTTCGGGCATCCTCCAGAATCGGTATCTCGCCCATGTTTCTCGCCGGCGGTCGCCAGCCCGGAGGCTGCGACCGCGTCTACCTGATACGGGGGATCCGCGTTCGGGGAGCCGCTCGCGGGGCTGTTGCGCCGGGACGATTGTCGGGTGAAGCTCGAGCTCCGATCCCGACTGGTGGACTCTCCCGCGTCCTTGGGCGCCACGCTTCGGCTGCGACGCTGGGAGAGGTTCACGTCGCTCTTCCCCGACATCGCCGACATGAAGGTGCTCGACGTCGGCGGCACCACCGAGTCCTGGCTGCGGGCACCGGTACGTCCTGCGCACGTCGTCGTGCTCAACCTCACCGAGCCAGGGGATGGTGAGGACGGCTGGTTGACACCGGTGGCCGGAGACGCCTGCGACGCGCGCAGCGCGTTGGAACACGCCGGGGCGCCGGTGGCGTACGACCTGGTGTTCTCCAACTCCCTGCTCGAGCACGTCGGAGGCCACGCCCAGCGGTCCAGGCTGGCCGAGCAGATCCGTCAGGCCGCGCCGCGGCACTGGGTCCAGACGCCCTACCGGTACTTCCCGATCGAGCCGCACTGGCTCTTCCCCGGGATGCAGTTCCTTCCGATGGCGCTCAGGGCCCGGGTCGCCGAGCGCTGGCCGCTGGTCCACACGCTTCCCGCATCACGGGCCGAGGCGATGGCCGATGTCCAGTGGACCGAGCTGGTCGGGAGGACCGAGATGCGCTCCTACTTCCCCGACTCCGAGGTCCTCAGCGAGCGGCTCCTCGGTCTGACCAAGTCGATGATCGCGGTGCGGACGCGATGAGGACGGTGCTCCACTCGCTGTTGCGCGAGCATGCCGAGTCGCGACCTGAGGCCCCTGCGCTCTCGTACAAGGGAACCACGCAGAGCTACTCCGAGGTTTGGGCCTCGGCGTGCGCGATCGCCGCCGGACTCGGCGACCTCGGCCTGGCTCGGGGGGACCGCTGCGCGATCTTCCTGGAGAAGCGACCCGAGACGGTCGCCTCGATCTTCGCGGCCACGGCGGCGGGCGGCGTCTTCGTGCCGGTCAATCCGCTGCTCAAGGCCGGCCAGGTCGCTCACATCCTCGACGACTGCTCGGTCAAGGTGCTCATCACCTCGAGAGAGCGGCTGGTCCTGCTCCGCGAGGAGCTGAAGCGGTGCGAGGCGCTCGAGCACATCGTCCTGGTCGGCGACAGGGTCCCTGATGAGGTCGGACTCGACATCGCGGTGCACGCCTGGGCCGACGTGTTCCCGGCCGGCGCCTCCGCGCCTGCCGACTCGACGATCGACCAGGACCTGGCCGCCATCCTCTACACCTCGGGCAGCACCGGGAAGCCGAAGGGCGTGGTGCTGAGCCACCGCAACCTCGTGGCCGGCGCCGAGAGCGTCAGCAGCTATCTCGGCAACGGGCCCGAGGACGTCATCCTCTCCGTGCTCCCGCTCAGCTTCGATGCCGGCCTCAGCCAGATCACCACCGCTTTCGCGGCCGGAGCACACGTGGTGCTGATGAACTATCTGCTGCCCGGCGAGGTTCCTGCCCTGTGCGCCGAGTACGGCGTGACGGGGCTGACCTGCGTACCGCCGCTGTGGCTGCAGCTGACCGGCGTCGAGTGGCCGCCGGAGGCGCGGGAGAGTCTGCGCTACTTCGCGAACACCGGGGGCCGGATGCCGCGGGCCACGCTGCAACGGCTCCGCGAGCACTTCCCGACGGCGCAGCCCTTCCTGATGTACGGACTGACCGAGTCGTTCCGCTCCACCTATCTCGACCCGGCCGAGGTCGACCGCCGGCCGGACTCCATCGGCAAGGCCATCCCCAACGCGGAGGTTCTCGTCGTACGCCCGGACGGCACGCCGTGCGAGCCCGGCGAGGAGGGCGAGCTGGTCCATCGCGGCGCACTGGTGGCCCAGGGCTACTGGGGCGACTCCGTGCGGACCGCCGAACGGTTCCGGCCGCTGCCGCGGGAGCAGGCCTCGTGGCGTACGCCCGAGCTGTGCGTGTGGTCCGGGGACCGGGTCGTGGCGGACGAGGAGGGTTTCCTCTACTTCGTCGGGCGCCTGGACGACATGATCAAGACCTCCGGCTACCGGGTCAGCCCGACCGAGATCGAGGAGGTCGCCTACGACACCGGCTTGGTCCGCGACGCGGTGGCGCTCGGCCTGCCCGACGACCGGCTCGGACAGCGGATCGTGCTGCTGGTGACGCCTCCTGCGGGAGAGGCGGAGATCGAGGCCGACCGGCTGCTGACCGCGCTGCGCCGTGCGATGCCGCCCTACATGGTGCCCTCGACCATCGACGTACGCCCCGAGCTTCCGCGCTCCCCGAACGGCAAGTTCGACCGCGTCCTGATTCTCGATGTCCTGACGTCGTGAACGTCAGCGCAGCCGCTTGACCAGGCCTGCCGCCTGGCGTTCCACCCTCTTGGCGATGCCCTGCCCGTTCAGGATCTGGCTGCGTACGCTGGCCCCGTCGTCGTCCGCGGTGACGCTGAACCTCGGCTGCAGCCAGGCGCCGGCCACCGCGTGAGCACGGTCGCTGGAGTAGACGTGCTCATAGCCCAAGTGGCGCAGGTGGCGCAGCGTGGTGCGGTCGTAGCGGCCGAGCGGGAGCGCCGCCTCGTCCACCGTCTCGCCGGCCGCCATGGTGATCTGCTCGCGGGCCTGGATCAGCTCGCGGCGTACGCCCGCGGAGTCGAGGCCGCGCCAGCTGACGTGGTCCATGCCGTGGGTGCCGATCCGCATGCCCGCCACCCGGAGGAGCCGGATGTCGAGGCGGTCGACGCTTCCCGGCTTCCCCAGGCGTCCCGCGAGCACGAAGAAGGTCGCGCTCAGGCCGCGGGCCAGCAGGCCCGGCAACCCGAACGCGACGTCGGAGTGGTTGCCGTCGTCGAAGCTGATGCGCACCTCGGGGCGGCCGGCGACGGCATCGAGGATGTCCTCGTAGGCGTCCTGGCTGATCCAGTAGCGGTCCTCACCCGGCTCCAGCTCGCGCTCGGGCACGCCGATGCCGTGGAAGCAGATGTTGGTCACGTGGGCGGGCATGTTCTCCACGCTAGGGATCCGGAGGCCGTGTCCGGCGCACCTTTGCGAAGGCCTACCTCATACGGGGGATCTGCGGTCGGGAGGCGGGTCCGGCGGGGGTGGACGCGGCTGAGACTCATGACGTGTCGCTCCCGATCCGAACCATCGCAGTCGTGGTGGTGACCTACAACAGCGCTGACCTGCTGGCCGATCTCGTCGGCTCTCTGCCGGGTGGGCTCGCCGGCCTCGGGTGGCGGTTGGTGGTCGCCGACAACGCCTCCGCCGACGACACCGTCGCGACCGCGCGCCGCATCGCGCCGGACGCGACCGTCGTCGAGACCGGTCGCAACGGCGGCTACGCCGCCGGGATCAACGCGGGTGTCGCGGCGGCCTTCGCCGCGGATCCGGACGTCGACGCGGTGCTGGTCCTGAACCCGGACGTACGCCTCGAGCCGGACTGTGTCGCGGCGCTCGCGCGCGAGCTCGTGCCCGGGGTCGGCGTGGCCGTGCCCCGGCTGGTCGACGCCGAGGGCCGGCTGATCGAGTCGATGCGTGGCGCCCCGAGCCTGGTGCGGGCCTTCGCAGACGCCGTGGTCGGCGCCAACCGCGCCGGCCGCGTCCGGTGGGCGGGGGAGGTCGTGGTCGACCCGGCCGAGTACGACCGCGGCCAGGACACCGACTGGGCCGAGGGGTCGACGCAGCTGATCAGCGCTGAGTGCTGGCGCGCGTGCGGCTCCTGGGACGAGTCCTACTTCCTCTACTCGGAGGAGACCGAGTTCCACCTGCGCGCTCGCGACCGGGGCTTCCGGGTGCGGTTCGTGCCCGCCGCGCGCGCCGTGCACCTCGGTGGCGAGTCCACCACCTCACCGGGCCTGTGGGCACTCCTGGTCGCCAACCGGGTGCGGCTCTTCACGGTTCGCCGCGGGCGGGTCCAGGGGGCCGCGTACTGGCTGATGGTGCTGGCCCGCGAGTGCAGCCGGGCGCTGCTGGGGAAGCAGACGTCGCGACGTGCCGTACGCACCCTGGTCAGCCCTCGCCGGATGAGCGCCCCGCGTGGGCCGGAGTGGGTGGCGAGCGCATGAAGGCCGTGCTCGCCCCGATCACCGCCGACGACCTCCCGGCCGTCTCGACGTTCCTGCACGAGCAGCTGAACCCGCGGGTGCAGGAGCTGGAGTGGACCCAGGCGCTGCGGGTGCCCTGGGACGTACCCCAGCCCAACCACGGGTTCTTCCTCGCCGAGGGGGAGCGGGTGGTCGGGGCCTACCTCGCCTACTACTCCGATCGGAGGGTCGGCGCGGAGACGCTCCAGGTCTGCAACCTGGGCGCCTGGTGCGTGCTCGACAGCCACCGTCATCAGGGGTTGCGGCTGCTGACCACGCTGCTCAAGCAGCCCGGCTACGAGTTCACCGACTTCTCGCCCTCGGGCAACGTGATCGCGCTCAACAGGAAGCTCAAGTTCACGGACCTGGACACGACCACCTCGCTGGTGCCGGCCGTGTCGCCCGGCGCGTTGCCGAGGCGGCGCGGGGTGCGGGTGAGCAGTCGTCCCGACGTACTGGACTCGGTGCTGCAGGGCGAGGAGCGGGACCTCTATGCCGACCACCGTGCCGCGGCGGCGGCCCGGCACGTGGTGCTGAGCACGGGGTCCGAGCACTGCTACGTCGTGGCCCGCAAGGACACCCGCAAGGGCGTACGCGCCTTCGCCTCGGTCCTCTACGCGAGCAACCCGGGGCTGCTCCGGCGGCACGCGCCGCGGCTGGCCTCGCACCTGCTGACCCAGCACGGCGCCGCGGCGACCCTGGTCGAGAACCGGGTCGCGGGCGGGGCGCCGAGCGGTTCCTACCGGCTCTCGCGGTCGCGGCCGAAGATGGTGCGCAGCGACGCCCTCGACCCCGCGCGGGTCGACTACCTGTACAGCGAGCTGACATGTCTGGAGTGGTGAGATGACGTACGCCGGCGGGCCGACGGTCGCAGGACTGGCCGTCTCGAGGTTGGCCGAGCGGGTCGGCTCGACCCCGTTCTTCGCCTACGACCGGGCCGCGATCGACGCCCGGGTCGCCTCGCTGCGGTCCGCGCTTCCCGATGACGTGCACCTGAGCTATGCGGTCAAGGCCAACCCGATGCCCGCGGTGGTGCAGCACCTGGCCCGCACCGTCGACGCGCTCGACGTCGCCTCGGGGGCCGAGATGCGGGTGGCGCTCGACACCGGAATCGATCCGGGCGCGGTGAGCTTCGCGGGGCCGGGGAAGTCGGTCGGCGAGCTGTCCCAGGCCGTCGCGGCCGGGGTGCTCGTCGAGATCGAGTCGCCGCTGGAGGCCGATCGCCTGGTCGAGGCCGCCGAACGGCTCGGGATCCGGCCGCGGGTCGCGGTGCGGGTCAACCCGGACTTCGAGGTCAAGGGCTCCGGGATGCGGATGGGCGGCGGCGCCCAGCAGTTCGGGGTCGACGCCGAGACGGTGCCGCTGCTGCTCAAGACGCTGCACGACCGCGACGTCGAGGTGGCCGGGTTCCACGTCTTCTCGGGCTCCCAGAACCTGCACGCGTCGATCCTGGCGGAGGCTCAGGAGCGCACCGTCGACCTCGTCCTGCGGCTGTCCGGTGATCTCGCGGAGCCGATGACCTACCTCAACATCGGCGGCGGCTTCGGCATCCCCTACTACACCCAGGACCAGCCTCTCGACCTCCCGCTGGTCGGCTCGCGGCTCGAGGAGCTGCTCGCCACCCGCGTACGTCCCGCGCTGCCGTCCGCGCAGGTCGTCATCGAGCTCGGCCGCTATCTCGTCGGCGAGGCCGGGGTCTATGTGACCAGGGTCGTCGACCGCAAGATCTCGCGTGGCAAGACCTTCCTGATCGTCGATGGGGGCATGCACCACCAGCTCGCCGCCTCGGGCAACTTCGGCCAGGTCATCCGCCGCAACTACCCGATCTCCGTCGCGGCCGCTGAGGCGGGCGAGGAGGAGAGCGTGCAGGTCGTCGGCTGCCTGTGCACGCCCCTGGACCTGCTCGGCGACAAGGTCAGCCTGCCGCGCGCCGAGGTAGGCGATCTGGTCGTGGTGCACCAGGCCGGGGCGTACGGCCTCACCGCCAGTCCGACCGCCTTCCTGAGCCACCCCGTACCGCTCGAAGTTCTCGTCTGAAACCCAATCTCCAACCCAAGGAGTCCCATGACCATCGACACGACCGACGCGACCCTCGTCAGCGTCGCCGAGGCGATCACCGAGGTGATCGGCCCCGACCACAGCGCCGGCACCCTAGCCGCGGACACCCTGCTCTTCGGCTCCCTGCCCGAGCTCGACTCGCTCGCCCTCGTCGAGCTGATCACGGTCCTGGAGGACCGCTTCGCCTTCGAGATGGACGAGGACGACATCAACGCCGACGTCTTCGAGTCCGTCGGGTCCCTGGCCGAGCATGTGCGCGGGCAACTGAGCTGACCGCTGATCGAGACCTCCCGTCGGTCGAGCCGTTCACCCCGTCCCGCTGGTCGAGCCGCGAGGCCGCCTGCGGCCGAGCGTGTCGAGACCAACACGGTCCCCTCCGCGCTCCATGAG
>NZ_JBHWLY010000074.1:0-31846 GCF_042730435.1 Nocardioides sp. NPDC059952
CCGAGTCGGCTCGTCATAACCAGCCGACTCGGCGGGAATCTGTGTCAGGACGAGCCGACTCGGCGGGGAATCAGGCGGTGACCAGGCCGCGCAGGCGCTCGTCGCGCGGCCAGGCGCCGGCCCAGACGAGGACGGCGGTGGCGATGGCGAAGACGGTGTTGAAGGCGGGCTGCCCGAAGACCAGGTTCACCGTGACCGCGCCACCCAGGTAGGCGGTGATCAGGACCGTACCCATCGCCCGGGTGGCCGGGACGTGGTAGGCGACCAGCGAGAGGCCGAGGACGGCGCCGCAGACGACGGGGAACCAGCCCGGTGCGCCGATCTTGTCGTTGAAGTCCATGACGGGCTCGACCCGTAGCAGGTGGGTGACGATGTCGAAGCCGAGGAACAGGGTGACCAGGACGGTGATGACCCAGCCGGCTCGTTGTGCGTTGGTGCTCATCTCGATCTCCTCAGAGGTGGGTGGTGATGCTCGTACCCACGCGTCGAGCGTGCACCGGCGATCTCGACATCGCCTTTCACCTTTTCTTCAGAGCAGCGGCAGCAACCCGCAGATCGGCGACCAGACCGTCGTACGTCGCCTGCCTCTCGTCCTCCGCCCTGAGGACGGCGGAGGGGTGGGTCGTGGCGAGAACCCAGGGGTCGAGGGTCTTCGTGGCGATGGCCTCGGGCCACTCGAGGAGGTGGCCGCGTGCCTCGCCGACGCGGAAGGACGAGCCGTACAGCGCCTTGCCGGCGGTGCCGCCGAGCAGGACGATGCCGGCGGGACGTACCAGGTCGAGCTCGGCCGCCAACCACGGAGCACAAGCGCCGACCTGCTTGCTCGTGGGTGACTGGTGGATGCGGCGCTTGCCCGAGAGACGGTGGCGGAAGTGCTTGACGACGTTCGTCGTGTACGTCGCCTCCGGCTCGATCCCGGCGTCGGCGAGCGCCTCGTGGAGGATGCCGCCGGCCGGGCCGACGAACGGCTCACCCTCACGGTCCTCACGGTCACCGGGCTGCTCACCGAGCAGCATCAACGGGGCCGGAGTTGGCCCTTCACCCATCACCCCTTGGGTGGCGTCGCGATAGAGCTCGCAGCCACGGCAGTCCTGGACGGCGCTGCGCAGTTCGGACAGCGTCGGTGACTCCGGCACCCACTCCGCAGCACTCACGTCGCTCACGAGCCCAGCGGATCGTGGCCGACGTTCATCAGCCGGCGCCGCCAGTGCGCATCGCCCGCGGTCGGCTCCCACTGGCCGGTGTCCCCGCCGCGCAGGTCGGTGACCTTGTCGACGACCCGCTGCATCACGTCCACGTCGTCAGCGGTGACGTCGGCACGGCGCTTGGCGAGGATGGCTGCCACCCGGTGGCCGAGTGCGCTGCCGGCCCGGTCCGGTTCGGTCTCGGCCGTCTCCCCCGCGCCCTGCACGGCGAGCCACTTCCGCAGGTCGCGCGAGGTCATGTTCACCGCGCGGTGGAAGTTCTCCCAGAGCCTGTCGTCGACGATCGTCTCGGCCATCTCGTGCCTCCTTCGTGCTTGTTCACCGCCCTGGTACCCGCCCGAGCCGCCGTGAACTCCTCGCAGCCGCCGCACTTTCCCGCCATGGCGGGAAATTGCTGCGCCAGCCGTCAGCCCAGGAGAGCCCGCGCCTCCGGTGAGTCGTAGAAGCTCGAGAGCCGGCGACGGATCAGCTGCTCGAGGACGCCGGCCTCGGCGAGCGCCTCGATCACCGGCGGCCCGAAGCGGAGGGCCTCCTCGACCAGGTCGTCGCGGCCCAGACCCCACTCCTCCAGGAGCCGGTCGAGGGTGAAGCTCCCGTAGGTGTCGAAGAAGAAGTCGACACCCGTGTCGACCAGGGCCTGCAGATACTCGGAGTCCCGGATGTCGAGCCAGACCTGGTAGAGCCCGACGAAGAGCGCGACCAGCTGCTCGTCGTCGATCAGGTCGGCGAGCTCGCGCACCGGTCGGGTCGCGAGCGCGTCCCAGACCTCGAGCAGCGCGTCATGGACCTCTTCGTCGGTGACCGAGCTGGCCGCGGTGTCGGAGAGGTAGCCGAGGAGCGCCCCGGCGCCGCGCTCCGCGAGCTCGCGGGCGCTCTGGTCGACCGCCGCACCGACCGGGGTGCCCTTCACCGTGTCCGCCATCCGGCCCGCGACCCGCTCTGCGATCGAGAAGCCGAGCGCGCCGCCCGGAAGGTTGTCGGCGAGCCGGCGGCCGGTGTCGACGGCACCCCTGGCGGTGCCGCGCACCAAGGTGCCGACGCCGGCCTGGATCCCGGAGTTCTCGGCCAGACTGCGCAGGACCTGCTGGCGCAGCGTGCGCATCTCGACGAGGGCCTCGACCAGCTCGTCGATCCGCGGCCGGCTGACCACCTTGCCCAGCTGGGTGTCGTTGGCGGGGTGCGCCTTCAGTCGCGTCGCGAGCGCCCCGGCGACCTCCGGGATCGCGCCCGGGAGCCGGAAGTTGCTGACGTATTTCAGCGCGACCTCCTTGATCAGGTCGCGCGGCATCACCTGGTCGAGCGTCAGCCCACTGGCCGCACGCAGCGCGAAGTCGATCTCGCCGGTGACGAGATCGAGGAAACGTACGCCGCGCAGCGCCGCCATCTCGTGGGCGACATGTGCGTCGAGGAGGCGTCGAGCGAGGTCCGGCTCAGTCATGGGCGACATTGTCCACGGGGCGGGCGTTTACTCGAAGCTCGATCTCGACACGCCCGTCGCTACCGCTCGCAAGCTCGCGGTAGCGGGGCTGCTCGATCTAAAGCCGCGACGCGGCTTTATTCCCACTCGATGGTGCCCGGGGGCTTCGAGGTGATGTCGACGGTGACCCGGTTGATCTCGCTCACCTCGTTGGTGATCCGGGTGGAGATGCGCTCCATGACCTCGTAGGGAAGCCGGGCCCAGTCCGCGGTCATCGCGTCCTCGGAGGTGACCGGGCGGAGCACGACGGGGTGGCCGTAGGTGCGGCCGTCGCCCTGGACGCCGACCGAGCGGACGTCGGCGAGCAGCACGACGGGCATCTGCCAGATGTCGCGGTCGAGACCGGCGAGGGTCATCTCCTCGCGGGCGATCGCGTCGGCCTCGCGCAGGATGTCGAGCCGCTCCTTGGTGACCTCGCCGATGATGCGGATGCCCAGGCCGGGACCGGGGAACGGCTGGCGCTGGACGATCTCGTCGGGCAGACCGAGCTGGGAGCCGACGGCGCGCACCTCGTCCTTGAAGAGCTCACGCAGCGGCTCGACCAGCTCGAACTCGAGGTCCTCGGGGAGTCCGCCGACGTTGTGGTGGGACTTGATGTTGGAGGTGCCGGCGCCGCCACCGGACTCGACGACGTCGGGGTAGAGGGTGCCCTGGACGAGGAAGGCGACCTTCTCGTCGCTGTCGCCCAGGATCTCGACCTCGGCGCGCTCGAAGCAGCGGATGAACTCGCGGCCGATGATCTTGCGCTTCTCCTCCGGGTCGGTGACCCCGGCGAGCGCGTCGAGGAACTCCTTCTCGGCGTCGACGATCTTCAGCTCGGCACCGGTCGACTCCCGGAACGCCTTCTCGATCGCGACCGACTCGTTCTTCCGCATCAGGCCGTGGTCGACGTAGACGCAGGTCAGCCGGTCACCGATCGCCTTGGCGACGATGGCCGCGGCGACCGCGGAGTCGACACCACCCGAGAGCGCGCAGATCGCGCGGTGGTCACCGATCTGCTCACGGACCCGCTCGATCTGGTCCTCGGCGATGTTGCCGATCGTCCAGGTCTGGCGCGCGCCGGCGATGTCCCACAGGAAGTGCTCGAGCACCTTCTGGCCGTGCTCGGAGTGGAGCACCTCGGGGTGCCACTGCACGCCCGCGAGCTGCTTCTCGACGTTCTCGAAGGCCGCCACCGGGGTGTCGGCGGTGCTCGCGAGCACCGTGAAACCCTCGGGCGCCTCGGAGACCGAGTCGCCGTGCGACATCCACACGTTGTGGGCCGGCGGCATGTCCCGGAGCAGCGTGCCGGGGACCCCCACGGTGACCGGCGTACGCCCGTACTCCCGGGCGCCGTTGTCGTCGACGGTCCCACCCAGGCCCTGCGCCATCAGCTGGAACCCGTAGCACATCCCGAACACCGGGATGCCCGCGGTGAACAGGCCGTTGTCGATGGCGGGGGCGCCCTCGGCGTACACGCTGGAGGGGCCGCCGGAGAGGATGATCGCCTTCGGGTTCTTGGCGAGCATCTCCTCGACCGGCATCGAGTGCGGCACGATCTCGGAGTAGACCTTCGCCTCACGTACGCGGCGGGCGATCAGCTGCGCATACTGCGCGCCGAAGTCCACCACGAGAACCAGATCGTGCTCTTCCGCCCCAGGAGCCTGCGTCATGCACGAATCCTAACGACGGGGTACGCCGCCCGCGAAATGCACCAGGGCCCGGCCGGGGAGGGAGGTGGCCGGGCCCTGATTGCCCGAGGCAAAGCTGTCCCGGACGTAAGACCCGGCATGTATTAGGGAGGGAGCAATCCCGGGTCTGATCACTCCAACGAACTCTCTTAACCACAGTTACGGGTCAACCAAAAACTTCCTGTCAGAATACTTCCTGCGCAGGACATGTCACCATGACAACAGGTTGGTCAACGAACATCAACAATGGGCAGCTGCAGCGCTGCGGGCGCGCTCGCGGGCACCGCGGGCGAGGCCGGCCTGACGGGCTGGATGCGCGCGTAGCCCGCACCCAGCTCCGGCCGCGGGTCGGCCTGGTCCTTGTTGGGCCAGAACGCCATCGCCCGCTCGGCCTGCGCGGTGATCGTCAGCGACGGGTTCACGCCCAGGTTGGCCGAGATCGCGGAGCCGTCGACGACGTGCAGCCCGGCGTGGCCGTAGAGCCGCTGGTAGGGGTCGATTACACCGGTGTCCACCGAGTCGCCGATGGTGCAGCCACCGATGAAGTGGGCGGTCATCGGCTTGTTGAACGGCTCCCCGATCGTGCCGCCGGCATACCCCGGCTTGTCGCCCGAGCTCATCACCCCGGCCATCTTCCGCACGGCGTCGAGGCCGGCGGGGATCCAGGTCGGGTTGGGCTTGCCGTGGCCCTGCTTCGACGACATCCGCCACCCGAAGATCGTCCGCTTCGGGAAGGTCGTGATCGAGTTGTCCAGCGCCTGCATGACCAGTGCGATGACGGTGCGCTCGGACCAGTGCTTGAAGTCGTAGAACGTACGCAGCGACCGCCGCTGCAGCCACATCTCCTTGAGCCAGCGGCGGAGCCGATGGGGACCGCCCTCGGTGAGCACCGTCTGCATCGCCGCGATCGCGTTGCTGCCGTGCCCGTAGCGGACCGGCTCGATGTGGGTGTGCTCGTCGGGGTGCCACGAGGAGGTGATCGCCACGCCCTCGGTGTAGTCGACCGCCGTGTCCGGGGCGATGGCGCCGAGGATCGACTCGGAGTTGGTGCGGGTCAGCTCGCCCAGGCGGTCGGAGATCTGCGCCAGGTCGCCGGTGCGCTTGAGCTTGTGGAGCAGCTTCTGGGTGCCGAGCGAGGCCGCCGAGAAGATCACCTGGTCGGCGGTGAACTTCCGGGTGCGCCCGATGCCGAGCTTGGCCGTGGTGGAGCGGGTCTCGATGACGTACCCGCCTCCGGTCCTGGCCGGGTAGACGCGGGTCACCGTGGTGAGCGGGTGCACCTCGGCACCGAACTTCTCGGCGAGGTAGAGGTAGTTCTTGACCAGGGTGTTCTTCGCGTTGTGGCGACAGCCGGTCATGCACTCGCCGCAGTTCGTGCACGTACGCCGGTCAGGGCCCTCGCCGCCGAAGTAGGGGTCCGCGACCTCCTGCCCTTCCACCTGGCCCGGGCCTCCGAAGAAGACGCCTACCGGCGCCTTGTGGAAGGTGTCACCGCGTCCGGCCTCGGCCGCGACCTTCTGCATGACCTCGTCCGCGGGGGTCAGGTGGGGGTAGAGGTTGACGCCGAGCATCCGCTTGGCCTGCTCGTAGTAGGGGGCGAGCTCGTCCTTCCAGTCGGTGATGTGGCTCCAGGAAGGGTCCTCGAAGAACGGGTCGAGCGGCTCGTAGAGGGTGTTGGCGTAGACCAGCGAGCCGCCCCCGACCCCGGCACCGGCCATGATCACGCAGTCCTTGACCACGTCGATGCGCTGGATCCCGTAGCAGCCGATCGCCGGCGCCCAGAGGTATTTGCGCAGGTCGAAGGAGTTGTTGGGCAGCTCGTCGTCGCTGAACCGGCGACCCGCCTCGACCACTCCGACGGAGTAGCCCTTCTCGGTCAGCCGCAGCGCGCTGACCGAGCCACCGAAACCCGATCCGATGACGAGTACGTCGTAGTGGGTCATGCGCGGCCCAGCGCCTTCAGGGCGCGCAGCGAGGCGGTCATGAACTTGGCGTAGGCCTGGTCGCTCATCCCGAACTGCGGGGCGAAGCGCAGGATCGCCTGGGAGGCGACGGACTGGGTCTCGGTGTAGCGCAGGATGCCCTCGACACCCTGGCGACGCCCCTGGCCGGACTCGCGCATGCCGCCCATCGGGGCGTCGATGCTCGCGAACGTGGCGCCGAAGGCCTCGTTGATGTTGATCGTGCCGCACTTGATCTGCCGGGCGATGCGCCGGGCGCGCGAGGTGTCACGGCTGTAGATCGAGCCGTTGAGGCCGTACTCGCCGTCGTTGGCGCGCTCGATCGCCTCCTCCTCGCTGTGGAAGCGGTAGACGGAGACGACCGGACCGAAGGTCTCGTTGCCGAAACAGGTCATCTCCGGGGTGACGCCCTCGAGGATGGTCGGCTCGAAGAAGAACGGCGCCAGGTCGGGGCGGGCCTTGCCGCCGGCGAGCACGCGGGCGCCCTTGGAGACGGCGTCCTCGACGTGGGCGGCCGCGGTGTCGACCTGGGCCTGCGAGATCAGGGTGCCCATGTCGTTCTCCCACCCGAGGGTGGCGCCGAGGGTCATCGCCTGGGTGCGGGCGACGAAGCGCTCGACGAACCGGTCGTAGACCTTGTCATCGACGAAGAGCCGCTCGACGCTGACGCACAGCTGGCCGGAGTTGGAGAAGACCGCGCGGGTCGCACCCTCGGCGGCCTTCTCGATGTCGGCGTCCTTGAGGACGAGCATGGGGTTCTTGCCGCCGAGCTCGAGGCTGGCGCCGATCAGGCGCTCCGCCGCCTGCTTGGCGACGATCTTGCCGGTGTTGGTCGAGCCGGTGAAGCAGACGTAGTCGGCGCGCTGGATGATGCTGGTGCCGATCTTCGAGCCCGGGCCGGCGACCACGGTCCACAGGTTCTCCGGCAGCCCGGCCTCCGCCAGCAGCTCGGCACCGAGGAGCGCGCTGAGCATGGTCTGGGAGTCGGGCTTGATGACCACCGCGTTGCCGGCGGCGATCGCGGCCAGGCCGTCGCACAGCGCCATCGTGAACGGGTAGTTCCACGGGCTGATGATGCCGACGACACCCTTGGGCACGTGGTTGAGCTCGACCCGGGTCAGCACCGGGATGACGCCGAGCTTGCGCTCGGTGTCGAGGATCTTGCTGCTCTTACGCCCGTAGTAGCGCGCCGTCAGCGCGATGTGCAGCGGCTCGTCGAAGGCGTGCTTGCGGGCCTTGCCCGACTCCAGCACGATCAGGTCGAGGATCTCGTCCTGCCGGTCGAGGACGAGGTCGTGCAGCTTGATCAGGATGCGCTCGCGCTCGGCGACCGAGGTCGCGGCCCACTTCTCCTGCGCCACCCGCGCCTTGGCGAAGGCCGCGGCGACATCGTCGTCGCTCGACTGCGGGATGTGCGCCAGCGGCGCCCCGTTGAGCGGACTGATGACCTCGTTCGTCTCGCCTGTGGTGGCCACGAGGTGGCCGGTCAGACGGGCGACGTAGTCAGGCTCGAGGGCCAGGGACGCCGCGGCGTCGTGCTCAGGATCGAGCGGGCCCTCGACGATCGGGCCGCCGGAAGAAGTCGGGTTCGATGCGCTCATGTACCGAGAGTATGTGACCGGCGTCTCGGAAGCCAGACATGCGTCCCACTAACTGGCCACGCCGATGTGACGACCTGGTCGGTAGATGACCAGGGCACCCCTGAGTACGCGCTTGGGAACGCCGAAGCTGCAGCTGAGAAAGCATCAAAATGAAGCCCTGCTCGACCTTCGCGCCGCACTCGGCAAGGCCACGTGACGAATAGGCTCGTGGGCGCCACGACCACGGCCGTGACGACCAACCGACAACCGCCCTGCAGGTCGTCTGGCCTCAGTTCTTGGAGATCATCTCGATCCCACCCATGGCCAAGCGGAAGATCCTGACGTAGGCCGCTCTGACGTCCGGGTCACGGTCGATCCGTGGCAGTTGTTCGTAGCGACCAGGGTCGACGTCAATCGTCGCGACGCCACCCGCCGATTCACCTACAGCAGTTGCGAACAGCACCAAGCACCGATAGGCATGGACACCGCCGCCATGCTGCTCACGCATGAACGACTGCATGAGCACCTGACCTTCCTTGACCTGGCCGCGCAACGCCCCAACCGTTGACCATCGCGTACCCCAGCCACGCGCCTCAGCGTCCCGCTGCAACTCCAGCAGCACCTCAAAGTCGAGCTGACACACCTTGAAGTCCGGGTCTGTCGAGTCGATCAACGGCATGGCTACTCGATCCCCCAGACGGTGATCGGGGTATCCCGGTCGATCCGATCCGTTACTACGCGAGACTGGCTGGCACACCTCAACTGGCTCGACATACCTCCGCAGCCCACCACAGATAGCTGTACTGCTCGGCCGGAAGGTCGATCACCACCCGGTCCAGCGGCAGCCGGTCCAGGGCGTGCACGGTGCACTCCTCCGCCGGCGCGGCCCGGTAGAGATAGGCGTCCAACGGCCATTGCGTACGCAGCCACTCATCGAGCCGCTCGGCTACCGACACCCCGAGCCCAGGCTCGCGGTCTTGGCGGAGCCAGTAGCTGACCCTCGCGGTGGATCCACCGGCGTACCTGAGCAGGGTGCGGGCGTCGGCGCCCATCGCCTCCAGGTAGGGGAACAGCGGCTGGACGTAGAGACAGCCGAGCGACGAGGTGCCCTGGGGGTCGAGGAAGAGGTAGGTGAAGGCGCGCCTCGCCTGGTGATCGGACCAGTGCCGGATCACCAGCGGAAGGTTGTCGTCGCTGCCGAAGCCGGCCACCGGCCAGCGGCCGTAGCTGTGGTCGCGGATCACGTCCGGGCTCGCCAGATAGGCGTCGGTGTCCAGGTCGAGCAGCTCGGGCCGGAGTGGGGCGAGCACGAAATCATCGGTGGCCAGCGGCTCGGGGGGATCTGCGACCAGGCAGTTTTCTGGGCCTGTCGAAGGGAACATGTGGTCAGATTGCTACGTCAACCGGCTGCTGCGCCACGGCAATTCCGACGCCGAGGCTCGGGCGCTCGTCAGAGTTCGCGCACCGGCCAGCCGACCCGGGCATGGTGGCGAACGTAGACGTCTCCCCCAGCGGCGACATCGGCAGCAACCTCCGCACTGACTGCCTCGATCTCGTCAGGATCGGTCCAGCCGGCACCGGGAACCCACACCGTCTCCAAATCTTCGGTGGTGCCGCTCACGGCCGGGTCGACAAGCTGAGCGACGTACGCCGCGGCCACGGCCGCAGTGAGGTCTTGCGCACCCGGCACGCCGCGCGCCACGTTGGGATAGGTGGTCGCCCACTCCTCTGGCACCCGGAGGTGATCGAACGGCGGTATCTTCCCCAGCGCCCGCTTGGTGGCGATCGCCGCCCGCAGCTCCTCGAGGCGTACCCGCTGCGTACGGGCAAGCACCACAAGATCGACCAGATCCTTGACGCGGCTGGATGCCCCGGTGGGGTAGTTGACGTCCATGGTGGCGCACACCTTGTCGGCGATCTGGTCAGCAACCGGGTAGAGCCGGTACGGGCGGGTGACCAGCCGACGGCGCAACTGCAGGCGGTTCGCGGGCTCGACGATCTCTGGCTGGCCGATCGGGCCAGGCCCGACGACTATGTCGACCTTCACCTGATCGATCTCACGCTCGCCACCGAAGGCACCTCCGGTGTCGATGCAGGAGAACACGTAGCGCCGGGTGATCACCCCAGGCTGATTCTCCCCCAACCCGGTCGGCGTGCTGCTGAGCAGACGGAAGGCGAGGTGATCGCCGAGGTCTACGTCGACAGCCCGGACGAGCGCAGCCTCAGCCTCTGCGAGGTCGCCTGCTCGCTCGGCGGCCAGATCCATGTCTTTGGTCGTACGCGCCTGCGGAACTCTGGCGAGCATGCTCATCCCGCCCTTGAGCATCCACTCCGATGCCTCGCCTTCGGCGAAGACCCGGGAGAGGAACCGATCAAATCGTGCCTGCCGGATCTGGGCATCGACCGTCGCTGCTCGAACGTTCGGCCCGGCCTCTCGGGAGGCCTTCTTGGCGGCCTCCTTGATCGCGAGCTCGATCGAGCGCCAGTCGCGGTAGCCCTCGTCACTCATGCCGCCCATCCTTCAGGAGCGATGCCGGCGAGCTTGAACAGATCGTCGGCCACGGAGCGGCCGTTCCCGATGTCGCGCTGCTTCCGTGCCCGGGCGATGGGCTCGAGGTAAGCCACCAGGCGGTCAGGGGCAAGGAGTCGGCCGGCGAGCACCGCATCACGCACGACGCCAGCAACCAGGGAAGGGTCGGTCCGCTGCTCGACCAGGTCGGCGATGGCCCGCTCGACCGACAGGACCGGGAGACCGTTGGCCGTGCTGACCTCCTCGCGAGAGAGCTGCCTGATCCGCAGGTGCACCCCGGGCAGCCGGGTTCCTTTGCGGCTGGGAATCATGAAGTCGAACCCATCGAGAAAGAAGTCGCCCAGATCGTGAGCGACAGCCGCGGTTACCCCGGCGGCGACAAGGGCGGGAGCCCCTGCCGGTGTCTTCGGCATCGTCGCGCCGCCGAGTGCAAGCCAGGTCGCATAGATCGCCTCATGGTTCTGGGGCGGCGCGCCGGCCATGCGGTAGACGCCCTGGGCGACCCGCTCGATCGCTCCGGCCGCCGCCATGCGGGCCAGCTGCTGCCGAGAGACACCGACCACCGCAGCCTGAGCGGTTGTGACCATGCCCCACCGCTGCTCAGCGATCGCCCCCAGTTTCCCCAGCGTCGAGTCGATCATTCAACAATTGTATCACCAGTGATGACAAATGTTGTCGCTCGGACAACCAGGTTGCTATGGGGTCAGACCAGGTCCTCGACCTCGAGCCGGGCGCGGTCGGCGTCCTCGTCGGTGACCATGAGCTGGGAGCGGCGCTCGGCCTCGATGCGGCGCAGGTAGTGGTCGACCTCCTCCTTGGTGCGCTGCTCGTCCCAACCGAGCTCCTCGGCCATGAGCTTGGCGACGCCGGGGGCGGCGGAGACGCCGCGGTCGAAGGTCTCCATCGAGATCCGGGTGCGGCGCTCGAGGACGTCGTCGAGGTGGCGAGCCCCCTCACACTGGACGGCGTAGACGACCTCGGCCGCGAGGTAGTCGTCGGCGCCTTCGAGGGGCAGCGCGAGGGGGCGGCGCTGCTGGATGAGGTCGAGTACGTCATCGATCATGCCGCCGTGGCGGCCGAGGAGGTGATCGATCCGGCCGACGTGGAGACCACTGCGACGGGCGAGCAGGACGCGCTGGTTGGAGCGGGTCTCGAAGCCCTCGGCGCCGACCAGCCGCACCTTGTCGGTGATCGAGTCGCGCAGGGTCATGTTGGTCGTGGTCCCCAGCGAGTGGGCTGCGGCGTCGACGGCGTCGCGTGCCATCACACGATAGGTCGTCAGCTTGCCGCCGGCGATCAGCACCAGTCCCGGCAGCGGGGTGACCACGAGGTGCTCCCGGCTGAGGCCGGCGGTCTGGTCGGACTCGCCGGTCAGGAGCGGGCGGAGCCCGGCGTACACGCCCTCGACGTCCTCGAGGTCGAGCGGCTCGCGCAGGATCGCGTTGACGTGCTCGAGGACGTACTCGATGTCGGTCTTGGAGGCTGCCGGGTGGGCGAGGTCATAGGTCCAGGGGGTGTCGGTGGTGCCGATGATCCAGTGGCGGCCCCACGGGATCACGAAGAGGACCGACTTCTCGGTGCGGACGATGAAGCCCGACTCGGAGCGGATCCGGTCGCGCGGGACGACGAGGTGGATGCCCTTGGACGCCTTGACGTGCAGGGCGCCGCGGCCGCCGACCATCGCCTGGATGTCGTCGGTCCACACCCCGGCGGCGTTGACGACGGTCTTGGCCCGGATGACCAGGTCCTGGTCGTGCTCGAGGTCGCGGGCCCGGACGCCGACGACCCGCTCGCCCTCGCGCAGGAACCCCGTCACCTGGACCCGGGTCGCGACGTGGGCGCCGTGGGAGGCGGCGGTGCGCGCGATCGTCATCACCAGGCGGGCGTCGTCGACCTGGGCGTCGTAGTACTGGATCGCACCGGTGATCGTGTCGGTGCGGAAGTCGGGGGCGATCCTCGCCACGCCCCGGCGGGTGAGGTGGCGGTGGCGCGGGAGACCCGAGTTGCCCATCCCGGAGAGCGGGCCGAAGCTCGCCATCCCGTCGTAGAGCGCCAGGCCCGCGCCGATGTAGGCGCGCTCCCACACCGGGTTGGTCAGCGGGTAGAGGAACGGCACCGGCCGGACCAGGTGCGGGGCCAGGGTGTTGAGCAGCAGACCGCGCTCCTGGAGCGCCTCGCGGACCAGCTCGAAGTCGAGCATCTCGAGGTATCTCAAGCCGCCGTGGACGAGCTTCGAGCTCCGCGAGCTCGTTCCCGAGGCCAGGTCGCGCTGCTCCACCAGCCCCGTGCTGAGGCCTCTGGTGACGGCGTCCAGTGCCACTCCGGCGCCGGTCACACCCCCTCCGACGACGAGGACGTCGAGCTCGGTCTCTCCCGCTGCTCCGACCATCGTGCCGATCGCGAGATCGCGGCTCTGTGGACTCAGTGCCCCTGTACGAGTCATACGTTCGAAGTTAACTCACCACGTCGAATTGTCACTTCTGGCGCGCGAGAAGTTCACCGGCACCGGCGGATAAGTCACGCAGCCGTCACAGACGGGCGGCGCTGACGAGGGTGGCGACCCGGTCGGCGGGCATGGATTCCTCGACGACGACCATCTTGTCGCCGTCGGCGTGGATCATCGGGCGGGCGCCGTCCGACTCGGGGGCTGCGGTGGCGATGGCGACATGCATGACCCGCCCGTCCGGGCGCGCGAAGAAGTAGAGATCGCCTTCAGTGACGTCGTCGAGGTCGATCGCCGCGAGTGCGGCGGCCTGGTCGCGGGCGTCCCGTGGGAGACGTACGCCGATGGCCTCTGCCGCCCGGAAGACCAGGCCGGAGCAGTCGATGCCGGCATCCGTCGTGCCACCCCAGACGTAGGGGACGCCGAGATAGCTCCGAGCCTTGCTCAGCAGGGTGGCCACGGGCGAGGCGAGAGCGGCCGTCGGCAACCAGCCGGGGTAGCCCCGCTCGTCCTTCGAGGAAGCGTGGGAGGGGATCACGACGTACGTCCACTCCCCCTGCGTCTCGAGGACGACGATCTCCTCGCCGGGCACGACCTCGGTCTCGTGCTCGGCGTCGTCGGCGGGCTCGGCCACGACGAAGGTCGGCTGGTTCACGGTGGTCATGCAAGGACTCCTTCGATGCCGAGGCCGGGGGCGTCGGGGAACAGGATGCGGGGGCCGTCGTAGCCGATCCCGCCGACATAGGGCGAGCTCTTCGCCCACCAGCCCGCGTCGAGATCCTGCTCGCCGGGGATGCCGAGTGCGGCGACCAGTGCGGCAGCCGCGCCGATGCCGAGGTGGGACTCCATCATGCAGCCGACGAGACGGCCGAGGCCGTGGCTCCTCGCGACCTCCAGCAGCTCGATCGCGGGCGTGATCCCGCCACACTTGGCGAGCTTGATGTTGACCGCGTCCGCCGCCCCCGCGCGGATGACGTCGACCAGATCCTCCAGATCGAAGACCGACTCGTCGGCGAGGATCGGGTAGGGCTGGTGACGACGGACGTACGCCATCCCCTCCAGGTCACGCCGGGCCACCGGCTGCTCGACGAGCTCGAGCTCGACGTCCTTGTCGGCAAGTGTCGTGAGCACCGCGACCGCCTCGTCCGCGCGCCAGCCGGTGTTGGCGTCCAGCCGGAGTACGTAACCCGGGGCTGCCTCACGGACCGCGAGCACGCGCTCGGCATCGCCGGCCGGATCCGTCCCGACCTTGATCTTGAGCGTCGTGAACCCGTCTCGTGCGCGGGCTGCCGCCGCCTCCGCCAGGTCGGCGGGGGTGCCTACGGAGAGGGTCATGTCGGTCAGCAACTGTGTTGGTTTCGACACGCCTCCGCCTAGCGGCTCCGAGGTCTGAACGAAGTGGCCTTCAACCAACGGGGGGCCAGCGTTGGTTGAGCCGGGCGAGCGCCAGCGAGCCCGTGTCGAAACCAACACATCCAGGTGCTCGGTCATCGACACCCCAGCCCGGCGCGCGACAAGGTCGTGCAGCGCGATGTCGGCGGCCATCTTGGCCGACCGGTTGCCGATGACGGCGCCCTGGATCAACCCCGCCGACGACAGATCGGCAGCGGCACCGACCAGCGCGTCGGAGATCGGCCCCTCCAACGCCGCGGCTGACCCGGCGAGCGAGTCACCGGTGACCTTCCAGACCTGCGGCGCCTCACCCCAGCCGACGCACCCGTCGGAGTCCTCGACCGTGACGACGACCGTCTCCGCGAAGTCGGTGCGACGCAGAGCCGTCACGAACGGGGTGTGCAGCGGCACCCGGACACGCTGGGTGCGCACCGCGACGATCGCGGGCGAGGTCACAGGGTGGACCACAGATAGCGCGCGACCTCGCTGATCCGGAACTCCGACTCGTCGTCGTCCAGGCCGGTCGTGAGCACGACCATCACCTGCGGTTCGCCCTGAGCGGGCCGGATGATCGCCATGTCGTGGCGTACGCCGTCGACCCAGCCGGTCTTGTTGCCGACCACCGCGTCCTCGGGCACCCCGAGCGGGATCGCGTCGCGATACTCCTGGGCGACCAGGATGCCCTCCAGCTCGGCGGTCGACTCGGGCGAGAGCAGCCGGCCGGAGGCGAGCTTGGTGAGCAGCTTGCCCATGTCGTTGGCGGTGACCAGGTTCTGCAGCCCGGCCTCACGGGCGGGCGCGTCCTCGATCCCGCGCGACACCGTCGTCATCGGCGTCACCCCCGCGTCCGCGAGCACCGCGGCGACCTCCTCGAGCCCGACCCGCTCCAGCACCAGGTTGACAGCCAGGTTGCCCGAGACGGTCAGGGAGCGGCGTACGAGATCACCCAGCGGCAGCGCGGAGCCGACCGCGTCCCAGGTCACCGGGTCCTGGTCCTCGGCCGGATCCATCGAGAAACGCGACCCGTCGACGGCGGAGTCGAAGTCGGGATGCACCCCGATCGGCTCATCGAGAGACAGCAGCCCACGATCGCGCAGCCGATAGGCCGCGATCGCGACCGGCACCTTCATCAGGCTCGCCGCATAGTGCTGCTGGTTGACGTTCTGGGCCTGCGTCGGGATGCCGTCGAGGCCACTGAGCCAGGTCGAGACCAAAGGTTCCACATCGGCGAGACTAGTGGAGACGGACCAAACGTCGTTGACGGTTCGCCGGGGCGGTGCTCTACTCCCTGCCGTGACGCCCCTGACGACCCTCCGGCCGGCCGCTGTCATCGACGAGACGATCCGCCTGCTGACCGAGCACTACGTCTTCCCCGAGACGGCCGAGCAGGTCGCCGACCTGCTGAAGCGGCGCCTCGCCGAGGGTGCCTATGACGTCGATGGCGCCGAGGAGCTCGCGCGTCGGGTCACCGACGACCTGCAGTCCGTCAACGACGACAAGCACCTACGCCTCAAGCACCACGCCGAGCCGGTCTCCCCCGAGCAGGGCGCGGCGACCATGGAGTCCATCCGACGCGACTTCGACACCTCGCTCGGTGGTGCGCCCCGGCTGGAGCTGCTCGACGGAGGGGTCGCCGTCCTGGAGCTGGCGCCGATGCTGTTCCCGCTGGAGTGGGCCGCAGAGCCGCTGGGCGCGGCGCTCACCGTGGCCTCGCGTGCCGAGGCGCTGATCGTGGATCTGCGCGGCAACCGGGGCGGCGACCCGGACACTGTCGCCTTCGTCTGCAGCTACCTCCTCGACGAGCGCACCCACCTCAACACCATGCACTGGCGCAACGACGGTCGCACCGAGCAGTCCTGGAGCCTTCCGTACGTCCTCGGCGCACGCTTCGGCGGCAGCAAGCCGCTCTACCTGCTGACCAGCGGAACCACGTTCTCCGCCGCCGAGGAGCTGGCCTACGACCTGCAGCAGCTCGGCCGCGCGGTCATCGTCGGCGAGACCACCCGCGGCGGCGCGCACCCCTGCAAGGGTTGGACCGTGCACCCCCACCTGGAGGCCACGATTCCCACCGGCCGCGCCGTCAACCCGGCCTCCGGCACGAACTGGGAGGGCACCGGCGTGCAGCCGGACGTCCCGTGCACGGCCGACGAGGCCCTCGGGCAGGCGCACACGCTGGCCCTCGCTCGCCTCGCAGGCTGACTCTCAGGCCGGGTCGGACGGTCCGTCGAGCTCCTGCCGGGTCTTGTTCATCGAGTCCAGCCAGGCATCGACGTCCGCGGCACGAGCTGCGTACTCCTCGGCCACGTCGGGCTCGAGCGACACCCAGAACTGCGAGGTCTGGCCGGCCTCCCAGACCGCGTCGGCGACCTCCTCGGCGGTGAGCGCGCCCTCGGGCGAGATGAACCCAGGAAGTCCCGAGGACCGCTCGAGCATCGCCGTCTTCACGCTGCGCGCGACGATCGCTTGGGCGACCACCCCCTGATGCCGGTACGTCGCAGCGAGCCACTCCGCGAAGGCGATCTCGGCGTGCTCGGTGGCCGCATAGGAGGGCGAGCCGAGCAGCGTCAGCAGACCGGCGGACGAGGACGTCACCACGAACCGCCCGGATCCGCGCGCGACCCAGTCCGGCAGCAGCAGCCGCGCGGCGCGTACGTGGGCGAGGACGTTGACCTCGTAGGAGGTCAGCCACGCGTGGTCGGAGGCCTCGAGGCCGCGGCCCCGGTCGACGCCGGCGTTGCCGTACCACGCGTCGATCTTCCCGAGCTGCTCCCGGGCTGCCTCCACGAGCGCGGCGGAGCCGGTGGCCGAGGCGGCATCGCCGGGGACCGCGAAGGCCCCGATCGAATCGGCCACATCGGCGAGCTCGTCGGCGTCGAGGTCGGCCACGACGACGCGACAGCCTTCCGCCGCGAACCGCGTGGCCAGGGCTTTCCCGATCCCTCGGGCTGCCCCGGTCACAACCACCCCGCTCCCGGGTGCGAGTACGTTCACGGACCGACCACCTCCAGTGGCGTTAGTGAGGGTCAACCACTGTAACCGAGGCCGGTCCGTGAACGTGCGGCAACCTACTGATCAGTATGAGCCGGTCGCTCCGCCCGACTCATTCGGGCAGCCCCGAGGACGGCGGGACGTCCGAGGCGGCGCTGTCGTCCTCCTCGATGGCGGCGTCGCCGATGTCGGTGACGAGGACCGGCGTGAGCGGCTCGGAGGCACCGTTCTTGATCTCGACGACGCTCATCCCGGAGATGCCCAGGTGCGAGTCCTCGGAGAACCGGAACGGAGCCAGCCCGGGCCCTTCGAAGGAGGCACCCTCCTTCTCGATCGTCTCCACGATCGACTCGCGGGTCAGGTCCTTGCCGTTGGCCTGCAGCGCCTGGACGAAGGTGTAGGCCTGCGACATCCCGTAGATCCGGTAGTTGGTCAGCTTCTCCGAGCCCTTCTTGGAGTACTCGTCCCAGACCTTCTGCCACAGCTTGACCCACTCGTCGTCAGGAGCGTCGACGCCGGGGATGTACTCGGTCGTCATCATCCCGTCCATCAGCTTCACGCCCTGCTCGGCCGGGATCTTGCCCTTGGTCATGCTCGCCAGGAGGCCGCCGACCAGCGCCGGGTCGGACCCGACGTTCGAGTAGAACCACTTCGACTTGAAGCCGACGCCCTGGGCGGCGATCTGGCTGAGCGCGGTGTAGGACGGCGTGTTGAAGCCGATCACCAGGTCGACGCCCTTGGACTTGAACGAGGACATCTGCGGGGAGAAGTCGGTCGACCCACCCGGTGTGTACTTCTGTACGTCGACGATCTGGGAGTCGAGGAACTGCCGCGCGCCCTTCTCGCCGTCCTCACCGAAGTCGTCGTCCTGCAGGAAGAGGCCGACCTTGGCGTCGGGCATGTTCTCCTTGACGTACTGACCGATGACCTTGCCCTCGATCTCGTAGTCCGGCTGCCAGCCGAACGTCATCGGTGAGCCGGACGGGTCGTCGCCCCACTGCAGCGAGCCGCTGGAGACGAACAGGTCGGGGATGCCGTCGTCGTTGAGGCGCTGCACGACCGCGCGGTGCGTGGGGGTGCCGAGGCCACCGACCATCGCGAAGATCTCGTCCTGCAGGATCATGTCGTTGGTGACCGCGCTGGTGTTGGTCGGGTTGTAGGCGTCGTCCTTGACGACCATCTCGATGTCCCGGCCATGGACGCCACCGTTGTCGTTGACGTACTCATAGAACGCCTGGTGGCCGGAGGGGATCTCCGAGTAGCCGGGCGCGGCCGGGCCGGTCAGCGGGAAGTGCGCACCGACCTTGATCGTGGTGTCGGTGACGCCCACTGCCGTCCCGTCCTCGGACGGTCTTTCCTTCCCCGCGCCACAGGCGGCGAGGAGCGAGGCGGTGGTGAGGACACAGACGACCTGTACGGCTCTGCGTGCAGTGTTTCTCATGTTGTCTTCTCCTTGGTTTTCCCGAGAGATGAGGTGAGAGAGGAGCGCGCCAGGATCGAGCGCAGGCTGCCGACGATCCCCGCCGGAGCGAGGAGGATGACGAGCATCAGCACCAGCCCGTAGACCACCGGGGTGACCTCCGCGGCCTGGGTGGCGCTGAATCCCACCGACTCCCCGAGATCGGTGGCGAACTTCGGGAGGAACGCGAGTACGCCGGCCCCGATGAGCGCGCCGGTCAGGCTGCCCAGCCCGCCCAGGACGACAGCGGCCAGCAGGGTCAGCGAGAGCGTGATCGTGAACGCGCCCGGCGCCGTGAGACGTACGTTCATGGCCATCAGGCCGCCGGCGAGACCGGCAGCCATGGCGCTGACGGTGAAGGCGACCACGCGGGCCCGGCCGAGGTGGATGCCGGCCAGCTCGGCGGAGACGTCGTCGTCCCGCACCGCGCGCCATCGACGACCGACCCGGGAACGGCTCAGGTTTGCGAGCGCCACGAAGGTGATCGCGAGCAGCAGCCAGCCGAGGTAGGCGAGGAAGGAGTACTGGTCGATCTCGACGGCGGTGAAGAACCAGACCAGGTCCTGGATCCACGCCGGGAGATCGGTGGCGCGGGGCACTGACACCTGCAGCCCCTGCTCGCCACCGAGGACCTCCCACTGGTTGGCCAGCCGGGGCACCGCGACGGCCAGGGTCAGGGTCGCGCCGGCGATGTAGGGCCCGTGCAGCCGCGCTGCCGGCACTCCGACCACCACCCCGACCGCGGCACAGACCGCGATCGCGACGAGCAGGGCGACGAAGACGTCGGCCAGGGTCTCGCCGCCGGTGCGCTCGAGCACGAGGGTGGCGGCGTACGCCCCGACCGCCATGAGCGCGCCGTGGCCGAGGGAGAGCTGGCCGGAGAGACCGGTCAGGAGCGTGAGACCGCCGGCGGCGATGGCGAAGTAGGCCATCTCGGCGTAGCGGGTCTGCAGGTACTGGCTGGAGCTGCCGATGACCGCCATCGCCACCACGAAGGCGACCAGCGCCACGACGAGGTGACGGGCCAGGGGAACCGACGTGATCGGACTGACAAGAGAGCGCAGACGTTCCATGGGTCAGACCCTCCTGGCCGCAGCCGCTGCGAAGAGGCCGCTGGGACGCACCAGCAGCACCACCATCAAGATCCCGAGCGCGACCAGCGGCGCCAGGTGCTCACCGACGTAGCCGGTGACGTAGGAGAGCGAGAGACCGAGGATCAGGCCGCCGATCACCGACCCGAGCGGCGAGTCGAGGCCGCCCAGCACGGCGGCGATGAAGCCGTAGATCACGAACGGGTCCATGAACGCCGGGTTCACCAGGTCGCCACCGGCGATGAGCATCCCGGCCACCGCGCCCACCGCGGCGGCGAGCGCCCAGCCGAGGGTGAGCATGCGGCCGACGCGTACGCCCAGGAGGCGGGAGACCTCGCCGTTGAAGGCGGCCGCCCGCATCCGCAGCCCCAGGTCGGTGAAGCGGAAGAGGACCACCAGCCCGGCCATCACGAGGGCGACCACGACGATCGTCAGGATGCCGAACGGAGTGATGCCGATCGAGGTGTCCCCGACCGAGATCGCGCTGGTGCTGACCGGGGCCGGGAAGCCGCGGTGCTGGACGCCGAAGGTGATCGCGGTCAGGCCGTGGAGCACCATGAACAGCCCCAGGGTGAGGATCACCGCGTTGAGCTCGGCCTTCCCCTCGACCGGGCGGATGATCACCCGCTCGATCACCGCGCCGAGTCCGAACCCGGCGGCGATCGCGGCGATGAAGGCGACCCAGTAGGGCACGTCGGCGTTGATCAGCGAGAGCGCGATGTAGGTGGTCACCATCGCCATCGCCGCCTGGGCGAAGTTGACGATCCGGGTCGAGCGCCAGATCAGGCACAGGGCCAGCGCGAAGGCGGCGTAGACCGCGCCCAGGACCAACCCCCCGAGAGTGGTGTCGAGAAACTGCTGCATGTCTGCTCCTCAGAACCCGAGATAGGCGTGGCGGAGCTGCTCGTCGGCGGCCAGCTCGGCGGCCGGCGCCGAGGCGACGACCTTGCCGAGGTTGAGCACGACTCCGTGGTCAGCGATGGACAGGGCACTGCGGGCGTTCTGCTCGACCAGGACGACGGTGAGCTCCTCGGTCTGCACCAGCCCGCGGAGCAGGTCGAAGATCTGAGCCACCACCCGGGGCGCGAGTCCCAGGGAGGGCTCGTCGAGCAGGAGCACGGTCGGTCGCGCCATCAGCGCGCGGCCGATGACGAGCATCTGCCGCTCACCGCCCGAGAGCATGTGAGCGGTGGCCTCGCGGCGCTCGCCCAGGCGCGGGAAGAGCTCGAAGACCCGCTCGACCGGCATCGGCTCAGAGCCGGTCGCACGGTGCAGCCCACCGAGCCGGAGGTTCTCGGTGACGGTCAGCTCGGCGATCACGCCGCGCCCCTCGGGGACGTGGGAGAGGCCGTACGAGGTCAGCTTCTCGGTCGCGGTGCGGGTGATGTCCTTGTCGTTCAGCTTCACGCTGCCCTGGGTGGACCTCACCAGGCCGGACACGGTGCGCAGCAGCGTGGTCTTGCCGGCGCCGTTGGCGCCCAGGACCGCGGTGACCTGGCCTCTCGACGCGGTGAAGGTGACGCCGTTGAGCGCCTTGACGGGTCCGTACGCAGCACTCAGGTCCTCGACGGCGAACATCAGGCCTCCTCCCCATCGTTGGTCGAGCTTGTCGAGACCAGGGCGTGCACCTCGGCGTCGTCGTCGTGCTCGACCTGGTCGCCCAGGTAGGCGGCGAGGACGGCCGGGTCGTTGCGGATCTCGTCGGGCGTGCCGGCCGCGATGACGCGGCCGAAGTCGAGCACGGTGATCCGGTGGCAGACCGACATCACCAGGTCCATGTGGTGCTCGACGAGCATCACGGCGGTGCGTTCGGTCAGGCCGGTGATGATCTCGCCGAGCTCGGTCATCTCCTCGGCGCTCAGCCCGCTGGCGGGCTCGTCCAGGAGCAGCAGCTCCGGCTCGGCCACCAGCGCCCGGGCGAGCGCGACCTTCTTCCGGATCGGATAGGGCAGGCTGCCCGGGTAGCGGGCGGCGTACGACTCGATCCCGAGCTCGCCGAGGACCTCCCGCGCCTTGGCGGCCAGCCGGGCATCGTCGCGGTGGCCGATCCCGAGCAGGCCGCGCACGAAGCCGGCGCGGGCGAGACGGTCGGCACCGACCATCACGTTGTCGAGCACCGTCATCCGCTCGAAGAGCCCGAGCCCCTGGAGGGTGCGGGCGATGCCGTGGCCGGCGAGCTGGTGCGGGCGGAGGCCGTGGATCGTCTCGCCGCGCAGCCGGAGCTCGCCCTCGGCGGGGCTGACGAAGCCGCACACGACGTTGAACAGGGTGGTCTTGCCGGCGCCGTTGGGGCCGATGACGCCGAGCACCTCGTGGGGCGCGACCTCCAAGGAGACGTCCTCGAGGGCGCGTACGCCCCCGAACCGGACCGAGACTCCCTCGACCGCGAACAGCGGCGGGTCTTCGCCAGGCATCTGCATCATGCTCCCTTCACCCGTTGTGACGGCTATCACTTTGGACTCTCCGCACAACGGGGGATATGGGCATTGCGCCCAAAATCCTTCGGGCGCTGCGTCTGGGATTCCCTGGTTCGGTGGCGGATGGGGCAGTCACCATGGGACGCTCCGCACATGGGTGTGATGAGCGACACATCTCCTGACTCGGAGCTTCGTCCGTTGGTGGAGCGTGCCTGGGCCTCGCTGGTGAACCAGGCGGACGCGATCGCCGACGACATCACGCTGACCCTGATCGCGATCCAGCCGGAGTGGCACCAGAACGCCGAGCCGTCGGTGCGCGCCGACCTGCGCTCGAGCACGCGGGAGCACGTACGCCGGGGCATCCGGGCCATGGCCGGACTCACCCCAGGGGCCAATCCCGTGGACCTGTGGCGCGACACCGGGCGGCGGCGGGCGCGGCAGGGCGTACCTCTGGAGTACTGCCTCAACGCCTACACCGTCGGCACCCGGATGCTGTGGGAGGCGATGGTCCACCAGCAGGAGGAGCTGGGGATCGACGACCGGGTGATGGTCCTCGCCGGGCGCCAGGTGTGGACCGACCTGGACGTGCAGAACTCGGTGATGTCGTCGGCCTACCGGAAGGAGGCGGCGCTGCTGCAGCGTCGCGACCTGCAGCTCCAGGGCCGGCTCCTGGACGGGTTGGCCGAGGGTCGCGGTGGCGACCCCGCGTTCGCCGCCGAGGTCCAGGACATCCTCGGGGTCGCCGCCGACGCGCAGATGGCCTGCGTGGTCGCGGCCTTCGACGGCAACCGCGACTCACCGCTGCGCAACCCCGACGACCGGCTGGAGAGGGCCGGACTGGTGTCGTTCTGGCACGTACGCGGCGACCACCACTTCGGGCTGGTCCCGCTGGGGTCTCGCCCGGTCGCCGAGGCCGTCGCCGATCTGGTCGAGCAGCTCGCCGGCTGCAACTCGGGCCGGGTCGGGATCGCCACCGCCGACGACCTCAGCGGTTTCGGCACCGCCTTCCAGCTCGCCACGCACACGGTGGAGACGGTGCCCCGTGGGCGCAGGGACATCGCGGTCGTCGACGACCGCCTGCCGCAGGTGCTGCTGACCGCCTCGCCGGCGGTCTCCTCGCTGCTCGTCCGCCGCACCCTCGGCCCGATCCTGGCGCAGCCGACCCACCAGTCCGACGTGCTGCTGGCGACGCTGCGCGCCCTCATCGCGCACGGCGGCTCCCCCACCCACGCCGCCGAGGACCTGATCTGCCACCGCAACACGGTCATCTACCGCATCAAGCAGATCCAGGACCTCACCGTGAGGAGCATCTCCGACCCGCGCGACCGCCTTCTGTTCGCTCTCGCTCTGATGGCGCTGGAGAAGTAGCCGCCCCGCTGGTCGAGCCGCGAGCGCCAGCGAGCGTGTCGAGACCAACACGGTCCCCTCGGCGCTCGATAGGACTGTGTTGGTCTCGACACGCCTCCGCCTAGCGGCTCCGGCGGCTCGACCAGCGGGCTCTAGATGTCGACCACGGTGCCCAGACGGTCGCGGTGGAGGCCGGGGAGGCCGTACGCGATCTGGTCGGCCTTGGCCCGCTTGAGGTAGAGGTGGGCGGGGTGCTCCCACGTCATGCCGATGCCACCGTGCAGCTGCACCGCCTCCTCGGCCGCGGTGACGGCGAGGTCGCCGCAGAAGGCCGCCGCGACGTGGGTCGCGATCGCCGTCTCCTCGGCGTCCCCGAGAGCCAGCGCTCCGGCGGCATAGCGCGCTGCCGCGCCGGCCCCTTCGACGCTGGTGTAGAGGTCGGCGAGCCGGTGCTTGAGCGCCTGGTAGCCACCGACGATCCGGCCGAACTGGCGCCGGACCTTGAGGTACTCCACCGTCGTCGTCAGGCACCACTGCGCCACCCCGACCTGCTCAGAGGCCATCAGCGCGGCCCCGGCCAGCAGAGCGGAACGTACGCCTTCGGCACCGTGCTCCGCCGCCACGACCACCTCACCGGCGGCCGGGTCGAGGGTCACGTCGGCGAGCCGACGGGTCATGTCGAGCGAGCTCACCGGGGTGATCGTCGCCCGGTCTGCGGGGATGGCTCGGATCTCGATGCCTTCGGGTGTCGAGACCGGCACCAGGAGGGTGTCGGCCTCCAGGGCACCGGCCACCGACCTGACCTCGGTCTCCACGGGCTCCAGCGGCTGGGCCGTCATCGTCTGGAGCGGCACGACCAGGGCTGCGGTGCGCTCCCCCGCCGCCAGTCCGCCCAGCAGCTCCACGCCCTTCTCGGTGGGCCCGGCCAGCAGGACCGACGTCGCCACGACCGCACTGGACAGGAAGGGCACCGGGGCAACTGCCCGCCCCAGCTCTTCGAGGACCACCGCGGCCTCCCGCGCGGACGCGCCGGCGCCACCGTGGGGCTCCGGGATCAGCAGCCCCGCGAGGCCGAGCTCCCCGGCGAGCCCCTTCCACAGGACCGGCGTGAGCGAGCTGTCACCGTCGTACGCCTTGACCACGTCAGCCGACGAGCAGCGCTCGGCCAGGTAGGACCTGACCGTGGCCCGCAGGTCCGCGTCGAGCTCGTTGTCGAGCAGTTCGACCTCAGATGCGCTCATCGCGGGCTCCTTCATCGGGGGATGGCCTTCCAGGACACGTCCTTGTCGACCCGGTGCTCCCCGGGGAGGCCGAGGACGCGCTCGGCCACGATGTTGCGCAGGATCTCCGAGGTGCCGCCCTCGATCGAGTTGCCCTTGGCGCGCAGGTAGCGGTAGACGGCGTCGCGGCCGCCGAAGTCGACGTGCTCGGGCCGGACCATCGCCCAGCCGTCACCGTCCTCGTAGCGAAGGCCCTCCTCGCCACGCAGCTCCAGGTCGAGGCCGGTGAGCTGCTGGTTGATCCTGGCGAAGGTCAGCTTCATCGCCGACCCCTCGGGGCCGGGCTGGCCGACGGCCAGCTTCTGCCGCAGCCGGGCCCCGGTCTGCCGGGCCACCTCCGACTCGACCCACAGCTTCAAGAGCCGGTCGCGGAGCTCCGGGGTGTGGTTCTCCGGATGCTCCCGCCACGACTCGGCGACCACGCCGAGCATCCCGCCCTCGCGAGGCATCGCGGCGCCACCGATGGCGACGCGCTCGTTGTTGAGGGTGGCGTTGGCGACCTCCCAGCCCTGCCCGACCGCGCCGAGCCGGTGGGCGTCGGGGATCCTCACATCGGTCAGGAAGACCTCGTTGAACTCCGCCTCGCCGGTGATCTGGCGCAGTGGCCGCACCTCGACGCCCGGATCGTGCATATCGCACAAGAAGTACGTCAGACCGCGGTGCTTCGGGACGTCCGGGTCGGTGCGCGCGACCAGGATCGCGAAGTCGGCGTTGTGGGCACCCGAGGTCCACACCTTCTGCCCGTTGACGACCCACTCGTCACCGTCGAGGACGGCTCGGGTCGCCAGGCCGGCGAGGTCGGAGCCGGCACCGGGCTCGGAGAAGAGCTGGCACCAGATCTCCTCCCCGCACCACAGCGGCTCCAGGAATCGAGCCTTCTGCTCCGGGGTGCCGTAGGCCAGGATCGTCGGCGCGGCCATGCCGAGCCCGATCCCGTTACGTCGCGGGTTGTTGTCGGGGGCACCGGCCGCCTCGAAGAGGTCGGAGACCAGCGGCTGCAGCGCCCGGGAGGCGCCGAGACCGCCCTGGCCCTCGGGGAACGCGACCCACGCCAGGCCCGCCTGATAGCGGGCGTGCAGGAAGGCGCTCGGCTCGGTCGTCGCGACCGGGTGCTCGGCCAGGAACTCCTCGACGCGATCCCGGACCTCGTCGGGATTCACTGCCGGCCCTCGCGTCGTGCGGCCTGCTTGCGCAGCTCGGCCTTGGCCAGGGCGTTCTTGTGCACCTCGTCGGGGCCGTCGGCGAACCGCAGCGTGCGGATGCCGGCGTAGGACTTGGCCAGCGGGAAGTCCTGGGAGAGCCCGCCGGCGCCGTGGGCCTGGATCGCCTTGTCGAGGATCCACTGGACAGTCGCCGGGGTGGCGATCTTGATCGCCTGGATCTCGGTGTGGGCACCCTTGTTGCCGACGGTGTCCATCAGCCAGGCGGTCTTGAGGACGAGGAGCCGCAGCTGCTCGATCCGCACCCGCGACTCGGCGATCCAGTCACGGATCACGCCCTGCTCGGAGAGCGGCTTGCCGAAGGCCACCCGCTCCTCGACCCTGGCACACATCAGCTCGATTGCCCGCTCGGCCAGACCGATGGAGCGCATGCAGTGGTGGATGCGGCCGGGGCCCAGGCGCGCCTGCGCGATCGCGAACCCCATGCCCTCGGCCCCGATCAGGTTGGCGGCCGGCACCCGGGCGTCGGTGAACTCCAGCTCGGCGTGGCCGCCGTGGTCGTGGTCGTCGTAGCCGAAGACCTCCATGCCGCGCTTGATCGTGAGACCCGGGGTGTCGCGGGGCACCAGGATCATCGACTGCTGCTGGTGGCGCTCGGCGGACGGGTCGGTCTTGCCCATCACGATGAAGATCTTGCAGTTCGGGTTCATCGCCCCGGTGATCCACCACTTGCGGCCGTTGAGGACGTACTCGTCGCCGTCGGGCACGATCGAGGTCTCGATGTTGGTGGCGTCGGAGGAGGCCACGGCCGGCTCGGTCATCGCGAAGGCGCTGCGGATCTCGCCCTCCAGGAGCGGCGAGAGCCACTCCTTCTTCTGCCCCTCGTTGCCGAAGTCGTGCAGCACCTCCATGTTGCCGGTGTCGGGCGCGGCGCAGTTGAACGCGGCCGGCGCGAGGTGGCTGCGGCCGGTGATCTCGGCCAACGGCGCGTACTGCAGGTTGGTCAGGCCGGCCCCGCCCTCACCGGGCAGGAAGAGGTTCCACAGGCCGCGCTTGCGGGCCTCGGCGCGGATCTCGCCGAGGACCGGCACGCTGTCCCAGGCCCACTTGTCGTCCTGGGCCGCGAGCTGCTCGTCGAAGACGGCCTCGTTCGGCTCGACGTACGTCTTCTGGAAGTCCCAGACCGAGGCGACGAGCTCCTCGGTCCTGGCGTCAGGTGCGAAATCCATGCGTCACTTCTCCTTCATTGCAGACAGGCCCATGTCCAGGAGCGGGTGGATCCCGTCCCCGATGTTCTCGAAACCGGGCCCGACGGTCTGGCCCTTGAGGTAGCGGTAGTGGATCCCCTCGAGGATCGCGGCGAGCTTGTAGGCGGCCAGCCCGCGGTAGAAGCCGAACTCGCTCAGGTCGCGCGGGCTGGCGGCGTCGTAGCGGGCGATGATCTCGTCCTCGGAGAGCCAGCCGGGTGCGTTGCTGACATCGGTCACGGTGCCGTCGCCGGAGACCGTGGCCATCTGCTGGTAGGTGAGCAGGATGGCCAGGTCGGTGACCGGGTCGCCGAGCGTGGCCATCTCCCAGTCGACGACCGCCCTGATCTGGTCGGCCTCGTCGGTGAGGACGTTGTCGAGCCGGTAGTCGCCGTGGACGATCCCCGGCCCGCTCGAGGCGGCCTCGGCGGCACCCACCCGTGCCTCCAGCAGCGCGTGGAGCTCGTCGGCGGCGGGGAGATCGCGGGAGTGGGACGCCTCGAGCTGCTTCTTCCAGCGCCTGACCTGGCGGGACAGGAACCCCTCGGGGCGGCCGAACTCGGCCAGCCCGACCTCGGCCGGGTCGACCGCGTGCAGCGCGGCCATCACATCGATGAGCTGCTCCGAGATCGCCTTCGTGCGGTCCGCGCCGAGCGGCTCGAGCTCGCGGGCGTAGCGGTAGGGCCGGCCATCGACCTTCTCCATCACATAGAACGGTGCCCCGAGCACCTCCTCGTCCTCGCAGAACGCGAAGGTGTGCGGCACCGGCACGGCGGTGTCGCGCAGCGCGGTGATCACAGTGTGCTCACGCTTCATGTCGTGCGCGGTGGCGAGCACGTGCCCCAGCGGCGGGCGCCGGACGATCCATTCGTGGGTGCCGTCGGAGACGGCGTACGTCAGGTTCGACTTGCCGCCGGAGATGTGGGTCGCGCTCAGCCGTCCATCGGTGGTCGAGCTTGTCGAGACCCCCTCGACGTTCTCGGCGAGCCAGGGGCCGAGCCGGTCGAGGTCGAGCCCGGGCAGGGATTCGGTCGTCACGCGGCACCTCCGAGTGCGGGAATCAGGTGGGCGAGCCTCGCGCGCGTGCTCGCCGTGTCTGTATGGAGCAGTGCGTCGAGACCGACCGCTCGGGCGCCGAGGACGTTGGGCTCGGCGTCGTCGATGAAGAGGCACTCCTCGGCCGGGAGGCCGAGCCTGCTCAGGGTGCGGTCGAAGATCGGCCGCTCCGGCTTGCGCATGGCGACCTCCTCGGAGATCACCACCACCTCGAACAGCGCGTCGACCTGCTTGCGAGGGTAGAAGTTGCCCCAGCTGTTGGAGAGCAGGGCGAGCCGGATGCCGGCATCGCGGAGCTCCTCGGCCAACGCGAACATCTCCGGGTTCGGCTGCATCCCGGCGAAGAGCCGGGACAGGACGCCCTCGGGATCGACCGGGCTACCGTCGTACGTCTCCAGGCGACCGGCCAGGAGCTTGTCGAACTCCTTGACCGAGAGCTCGCCGAGCTCGAGGCGGTGGATCGGGGTGCCGGCGTCGGCGTAGCGCCCCAGCCACTCCTTGAGCACCGTCGAGAAGCTCTCCGGCTTGATGCCGTCGGCGTCCAACCAGGCTCGGATCGAGTCGCCGATCGGCGTGGTCAGCACCCCACCGTAGTCGAAGATGACGGCCCGGAGCCCCGTGGCCGTCACGGCTTCGCCCCGTAGACGACCCGGCCCACGGTCTCGCCGTCCGCCAGGCGTTGTACGCCGTCCGCGACCTGCTCCAACGACAGCGTCTCGCTGACCAGCGGCTTGATCGAGCCTTCGGCCGCCATCCGGGTGAGCTCGGCGTGGCACTCCTTGACGAGCTCGGGCGCAAGCATGTTGTAGAGGCCCCAGTGGAGGCCGACGATCGAGTAGTTCTTGATCAGCGAGTGGTTGAGCGCGGCCTCCTGGATGCGGCCGCCGGCGAAGCCGATGATCAGGATCCGGCCTTCGAAGGCGATGCACTTGGTGGAGCGGTCGTAGGTGTCGCCACCGACCGGGTCGTAGATGACGTCGGCGCCCTTGCCGCCGGTGAGCTCCTTGACGACCTTGACGAAGTCCTCGGTGTGGCGGTCGATGACGTGGTCCGCGCCCAGCTTTCGGGCGACCTCGGCCTTGTCCGGCCCGCCGACGACCCCGATCACGGTGGCCCCGGCGGCCTTGCCGAGCTGGATCGCGGCACTGCCGACGCCGCCCGCCGCCGCATGTACGAGCAGCGTCTCGCCGGGCTGGATGTGTGCGCGGCGGTGCAGCGCGAACCAGCCGGTCTGGTAGCCGATGTAGAGGCTCGACGCCTCGGCGTCGCTGAGCGCCTCCGGGGCCGGGAAGGTCGTCGCGACGTCCATCAGCGCGAGCTCGCCGAAGCCGCCGTAGGGCAGGGCGGCGCCGCCGATCACGCGCTCACCGACCTGGAAGGCATCCACGCCCTCGCCGAGCGCGATCACCTCGCCGCACAGCTCGACGCCCGCGGTGAACGGCAGCTCGGGCTTGACCTGGTAGAGACCGCGGGCCATCAGAACGTCCGGGAAGTTGGCCGGGCTGGCCAGCACCTTCACGACGAGCTGTCCGGCGCCGGGGGTCGGGTCGGGCACCTCCTCGAGCCTCATCACGTCCTTGGGCTCACCGAGCTCGTTGATCCGCCATGCCTTCATACCTGTCCCTCCACGTGCTGCCAGAGTCGGTTCATCCCGCCGAGCCACTTGTCGGTCTGGGTCGCCCGCGCGGCGTAGTAGTCGGCCACCTCCGGGTGCGGCAGCACCAGGAAGCGGTCGTCGGTCGTCGCCTCCCAGGCGGCGTCGGCGACCTGCTCGGGCGCCAGCGCGCTGTCGCGGCTGAGCAGGTCCTTCATCACGCCGGACCGCTCGAGCATCCCGGTCTGCACACCCTGGGGGCAGATCGCCTGGACGACGATCCCGTGGTGGCGGTAGGTCGCCGAGAGCCACTCGGCGAAAGCGACGGCTGCGTGCTTGGTGACCGTGTAGGTCGGCGCGCCGATCATCATCAGCAGCCCCGCAGCGCTCGCCGTCACCACGTAGCGACCACTCTTCCGCTCGACCCAGTCGGGGACGAGGAGCCGCGCCGCCCGGACGTGGGCCATCACATTGACCTCGTGCGACGCCTGCCAGTCCTCCTCGGGACAGTCCAGGCCGATGCCACGGTCGATGCCGGCATTTCCGTACCACGCGTCGATCTGGCCGAGGTGGTCCTTGGCCTGTTCGACCAGGGCCTTCACGCCCTCGACGGAGGCGGCGTCGCCGGCCACGGGATGGGCGCCGATCTCCTGGGCGGTCGCTTCGAGGCGTACGGCGTCGAGGTCGTTGATCACGACACGTACGCCCTCGGCGACGAGGCGGGCGGCCAGTGCGCGGCCGATCCCGCCCGCGGCGCCGGTGACGACGGCGGTGCTGTCGGGAGCGATCGGCATCAGACGCGACCGCCCGCGAGGGTGAGGCCGCCGTCGACGGTGACGAGCTGGCCGGTCATCCAGCCGGCGTCCTCGGAGAGGAGGAACGAGGCGACGCCGGCGATGTCCTCGGGGGTGCCGAGGCGCTTGAGCGGGTAGGCCGCCGAGACTTCCTGCTCGCGGCCCTCGTAGAGGAGCTCGGCGAACTTGGTCTTCACCACGGCCGGGAGGATCGCGTTGACGCGTACCTTCGGGCCGAGCTCGACCGAGAGCTCCTGGGTGATGTAGCTGAGCATCGCCTTGCTCGCGCCGTAGGTCGCGATCAGCGGGGTGGGAGCCAGGCCGGCCACCGAGGAGATGTTGACGATCGAACCGCCGTGCTCGGACATCCACTGCCGCCAGACCTGCTGGGTCCAGCCGATCGGCGAGAGGCAGTTGACCTCGACGGTCTTGCGCGCCGACTCGCGGTCCATGTCGATCAGGCCGCCGGCCTTCGGGTTGATACCGGCGTTGTTGACGAGCAGGTCTGCGCTGCCGAACGTCTCGATCGCGGTCGTGACGACCTCCTCCTGGTGGGCGGGGTCGTCCGCCTTGCCGGCGATGCCGAGGGCGACCTCCTTGCCACCGAGACCCTCGACCGCCTCCGCGAGCGCCTCGGGCTTGCGCGCCGTGATGACGACCTTCGCCCCTTCGTCCACCAGCCGCTGGGCGATGCCCAGACCGATGCCCCGGCTGGCCCCGGTGATGATCGCCGTACGTCCCTCGAACCTCGACATGCTCATTCCCTCGTGTGCTCGGCTAATCTAAGCGCTTGCTTAGGTGGTGACAGCGGTCACTCTACGGGGTAGCCCAAGAACATGGAAGGTCGGTGTCCATGCATTGCCGAGAAGTCGGCCCCGTCGGCCGAGGCGTCAGTGAGGTCGGGCGAAGCGTCACATACGTCGGCCGAAGCGTCCGTGAGGTCGGGCGAAGCGTCACATACGTCGGCCGAAGCGTCCGTGAGGTCGGGCGAAGCGTCACGTACGTCGGCCGAAGCGTCCGTGAGGTCGGGCGAAGCGTCACGTACGTCGGCCGAAGCGTCAGCCCCGTCGCCCGAAGCGTCACGCAAACAGGCCGAGACGTCACCTTCGTGACATCTCGGCCTGCAGAAGCGACCTCTCGGCCGACGTACGTGAC
>NZ_JBHWLY010000075.1:0-30978 GCF_042730435.1 Nocardioides sp. NPDC059952
GCTTGCGTGGGGTTTGCGCCGCCGGGGCGCAACGGTCCCTCCCCCGCTTCGCTCCTCCGGGACTTTTGCGCCGTGTGGGCGCCGTTCATGAGATAGCAGAAGGGGCCCCGCTCAGCGCTTGCGCGCTGCCGCGGGGCCCCTCCGTGCTACCTCAGCGTGAAACCTTGCCGGCCTTGATGCAGGTCGTGCAGACGTTCATGCGCTTCGGGGTGCCGTTGATGACGGCGCGGACGCGCTGGATGTTGGGGTCGAAGCGGCGCCTGGTCGCCTTCTTGGACCACGGCCGGTTGTTGCCGAAGCCCGGCTTCTTGTCGCAGATGTCGCAGACGGCAGCCACCGTGAACTCCTGAGGTTGAATAGATGATCGAGGTCAATTGAATGGTGTCGGCGGGCGCGATGAACGGCTGCCCTGCCGAGACAACCGAACAAGCGTAGCCCGTCCGGCTGCACCCGGCGAAATCGTCAGTCTTCCGAGCGGCGATCCCGCCACTTGTCCAGCGGTGCGGCCAGTGCGGTGGCCAGCTTCCACCGCTTCGACCCGCGCAGATCGTCGATCTCCGTGCGTCGGCCGGCGAGCTGCTTGCGCTGGGACTCGAGCCGTCGCCGCTGGTCCGCGACGACCTCACGGAGCCTCGCGACCTCGTCACGCAGCTCGAGGCCCTGCTCGACCCAGTCCGGGAGTGCGGGCACCGCGGGGAGGTCGGGGGAGAGACCGCGGCGTAGGACGACGTAGAACTCGATGTCGTTCTCGGGCACGGGCAGGAGGGACTCGACCGACCAGCCGGTCAGCCCCAGGCGGCGCAGCTCGGCGATGATCTCGGGGAACGAGCGGTCGGTGTAGGTCCACACGTGGCAGTCGACGTACTCGCCCCGGCGGGCCCGCTCGAGCTGGCTCCGCGTGTAGCCGAGGTCGTGGATACAGGTCTCGGCCTCGCTCGGCCCACGCTGGTGGAGACGCTTGGCGTCGGTGTTGACCGCACACCGGTGGTGGTCGTAGACCGCACGCACCGACGGGGTCGTGTCGCCTGCCTCGTACGCCTGCAGGATCTGACCCATCGTGGTGGGTGGTCGGTGGGCGTCGAAGGTGTAGCGCCGGTCGGGGACGACCAGGACGAGGGCCCCGTCGGGTGCGGTGACGGCCTCGACCTGTGCCAGCCATCCGACCAGGTCAGGGACGTGCTCGACGACGTGGCTGGCCAGCGCCCAGTCGTACGGAGCGCCATCCTTGGCGGCCTCCTCGAGCGTACGCATCCGGGTGCCGTCCCACATCGGATAGTCGATCTCGGGGATGGTGTCGTGGTTCACCTGGGAATGCTCGGCGTACGACTCGTAGAGCCGGTCGCGGTCGTAGAGGTCCAGATAGGAGACCTCCGCGGCATCTCGGGGGATGAGGGGCTGGTGCAGAGGTCCGATCTCGAGGCCGCGTCCGGCCGAGAAGTCGAAGATTTCGTTGACGCGTTCGGCGCGTGGGGTCGGGGTCGGGATCGACATCCGGGATTCCTTCGGCGTTGGGGTCATCCCCACACTAGGGATGATCGTCACCGAGGTGGGGCGCAACTCGACAGAAGGTGTTACTCGCTCGTGACTTTCCTGCGGCCTCGGATTTGTTCACCCGTCGTTTACCCCGTACCCGGACACCGCCTACCCTGGGTGCCGCGGTACCGGGCAGTGTGTCCGGCGTCACGGTGTCTGGCTGCATTCAGGTGTCGAGGAGTAGGGAGGCAGCGTGGCCGAGGTCAAGCTCGATCTGTTCCGCCGGTTCGGCGACCTGGCGACCGACGCGCTCGCGTCGCACCGCGAGGAGATCGACGCGCTCAACGTCTTCCCGGTGCCCGACAGCGACACCGGCACCAACCTCTACCTCACGATCGCCGCGGCCCGTGACCGGCTGCGCGAGTTCACCGGCCCCGACTGGCGTGAGGGACTGCGCGCTTTCTCGCGCGGCGCGCTGCTGGGCGCCCGCGGAAACTCGGGCGTGATCCTGGCCGAGATGATCGGCGCCCTGCTGCGCCGCCTGGTCCAGGCCACCGAGGACGAGCGCACCGCGGTGGTCTTCGCCGACGCGCTGCGCAACGCCGGGAACGCCGCGTACGCCGCGGTGGGGGAGCCCCAGGAGGGCACCATGCTGAGCGTGCTCCGGGCCGCCGCGGACGCGGCCGAGGCGTGCGTCGAGATCGACGAGACCGCACGGACCCGCGACGTGATGTCGGTCGCCGCCAGCGCGGCCCGCGCGGCTCTTGCCCGCACGCAGGAGCAGCTGCCGGCTCTGGCCGCTGCCGGGGTGGTCGACGCCGGTGGCCGCGGGATCTGCGTGCTGCTCGACGCCTTCGACACCGCGCTGACCGGTCGCCGGCCGAGCCCGCAGGCGCCGGTCCCGCACATCCCGATCCCGATCCAGGCCGTCGCCGGTGCGGCCGACGGCCACGCGCTGGAGCCCGGTGGCCCGTCGTACGAGGTGATGTACCTGCTCGACGCCGAGGACGTCGCGATCCCCGACCTCCGCAAGCGGCTCCAGCCGCTGGGCGACTCGCTGGTCGTCGTCGGAGGCGAGGGCATCTGGAACGTCCACGTCCACGTCGACGACGTCGGCGCCGCGATCGAGGCCGGGATCAACGCCGGGCGGCCCCACCGGATCCATGTGACCCACTTCGCCGAGCAGATCGCCGGCCAGGCCCATCGCCACGCCACCCGCGGTGGCCGTGCGGTGATCGCGTTCGCGGCCGGGCCAGGTCTGGCCGAGCTCTTCCGCGGCGCCGGCGCGATCGTGATCGAGGGCGGCCCGCATCGGCGCCCGACGACCTCCGAGCTGCTCGAGGCGATCACCGCCTCCGGTGCCGACGAGGTGATCGTGCTCCCCAACGACGCTCCGACCCGGCAGTCGGCCGAGGCCGCCGCCCGCACCGCCGAGGACGACCTCGACATCAACGTCGCGGTGATCTCCACCCGCAGCCAGGTGCAGGGGCTGGCGGCGATCGCGGTTCACGAGCCCGGCCGGAAGTTCGACAAGGACGTGCTCGAGATGACCGCCACCGCGCGACACGCGCGGCACGGTGCGGTCACCATCTCGAACACCCGAGCGATTACGATGGCTGGGCCGTGTATGCCGGGTGACGCGCTCGGGGTGCTCGACGGAGACTTCGTCAAGGTCGGCCAGGACCTGGAGACGTGCGCGACGTATGTGCTCGCCCGGCTCATCGGTGGTGGCGGCGAGCTGGTCACGCTGGTCTCCGGCCTCGAGGACCCCACGGGCGAGCTCGCCGGTGCCGTCGCGGCGTGGCTGGCTGCCAACCATCCGGCCGTTGATGTGATGGTGTACGACGGAGGCCAGGAGCGCTACCCCCTCCTGATGTCGGTGGAGTAGAGGAGAAGAGACGGTGCCGATCACCCTCGAGTCGCCGATCGAGGCCGTGCTGGGCAACAGCAAGCACGCCACGAAGTTCACCAAGGGTCTCGGGCTGCGCACCGTCGGCGACCTGCTCTACCACTTCCCGCGTCGCTACCTGCGCACCGCCGACCTCAGCCAGACGCCGCAGCTGCACGAGGGCGAGATGCTCACGGTGCTCGGCGAGGTGGTCCGCAGCGTCGTGCGACAGCACACCGACCGCCGCACCGGCCGGCCCGCCTTCCGCGTCGAGACCCAGCTCAAGGCCGGCACCGCCGACCTGCAGCTCACCTTCTTCTCCAAGTCCCAGCGGATCGCCGAGTGGCGCCGCGGCGTGCTCGCCCCGGGCGTGCGCGGAGTCTTCGTCGGCAAGGCCGGATCGTTCCGCGGCGAGTGGCAGCTGGCCAACCCGCAGATGGTCGTCTTCGGCGACCCGTCCGACTCCGAGAGCGCCGCCGAGGCGGCCGACAACCAGATGGCGGTCGAGGAGCTGACCGAGCTCTTCCCGATCTATCCGCTCACCGCCGGGCTCCAGCACTGGGACGTGATGCGCGCGGTGCGGTTCGCCCGGCAGGTCGTCAAGGAGGTCACCGACGTGCTCCCCGAGCAGCTCCGGGAGACGTACGCCGTCCCGGGGCTGCGCGACGCCCTGGACCTGATCCACGCGCCCCATGAGCTCAAGGACGTCCAGCGCGCCCAGCACCGCTTCCGGTTCGAGGAGGCGCTCGGCCTGCAGCTGGTGCTGGGACGCCGGCGACGGGCGCTCCAGGCGCTGGGCACCACTGCCCGCACCGGCGGTGTCCACCAGATGCTCGGGGCCTTCGACGAGCGGCTGCCGTTCACCCTCACCCAGGGACAGGCCGAGATCGGGGAGGAGCTCGAGGTGGCGCTGGCCCAGCCCCACCCGATGAACCGCCTGCTCCAGGGCGAGGTCGGCTCCGGCAAGACGCTGGTCGCCCTCCGCGCCATGCTCAGGGTCGTCGACTCCGGCGGCCAGGCCGCGCTGCTGGCGCCGACCGAGGTGCTCGCCCAGCAGCACTACCGCTCGATCACCGCGATGCTCGGCGACCTGGCCGCCAGCGGCCTGGCCGGAGGGCTCTTCGCCGGCGACCAGGAGCAGACCCATGTCGAGCTCCTCACCGGATCGATGACCAAGACCCAGCGCAAGGGGCCGCTGAGCCGGATCGCCACCGGCGAGGCCGGGATCGTCGTCGGCACCCACGCCCTGCTCCAGGACCAGGTGATGTTCGACGACCTCGGCCTGGTCGTCGTCGACGAGCAGCACCGCTTCGGCGTCGAGCAGCGGGCCGCCCTGACGGATAAGGCCGGCACCCCACCGCACCTGCTGGTGATGACCGCGACGCCGATCCCGCGCACGGTCGCGATGACCGTCTTCGGCGACCTCGAGGTCTCCACGCTCACCGAGCTCCCGGCCGGACGGGCCGAGATCCAGACCAACCTGGTCTCGCTCGTGGACCATCCCGCGTGGATCGCCCGGGTGTGGGAACGCGTCAAGGAAGAGGTCGGATCAGGCCACCAGGTCTACGTCGTCGCCCCGCGGATCAGCGGCGACGAGTCCGAGCAGGGGGAGAGCGACCAGCGCGACTTCGACGCCGACGGCAACGAGGTCAAGGCCGCCCCGGCCCAGCTCTCCGCCGTCGACGAGGTCACCGAGGAGCTGACCACCGGTCCGCTGCAGGGGCTGAGCGTCGCCAAGCTCCACGGCAAGCTCCCCGCCGAGGAGAAGGAGCGCACCATGAGCGCCTTCGCCGCCGGCGACGTCGATGTGCTGATCGCCACCACCGTGATCGAGGTCGGCGTGGACGTACCCAACGCCACCACCATGGTCATCCTCGACGCCGACCGCTTCGGGGTCTCCCAGCTCCACCAGCTGCGCGGCCGGGTCGGCCGTGGCGGCCTGCACGGGCTGTGCCTGCTCGTCTCCCACGCCGAGGCCGACACCCCGGCCAGGACCCGCCTCGACGCGGTCGCCCAGACCACCGACGGGTTCGCGCTGTCCCGGGTCGACCTCGACCAGCGCCGTGAGGGGGACGTGCTCGGCGCCTCCCAGTCCGGCCGCCGATCGAGCCTGGAGAGTCTCCGTGTGCTGCGCGACGAGGAGACGATCCTGGAGGCGCGCGAGGCGGCGGAGGCGCTGCTCGAGGACGACCCGGATCTCGCGACCGCGCCGCTCCTGGCCGAGCGGGTCACCGAGATCGAGGAGTCCGCTTCCGCTGACTACTTGGAAAAGTCCTAAGGTATCCCAATGACTCGGATCATCGGTGGCGTCGCAGGAGGGCGGCGCCTACTCGCTCCCAAGGGGGTGCGGACCCGTCCCACCACCGATCGGGTCCGCGAGGCGCTCTTCTCGGCGATCGAGTCCTCCTACGGCTCCCTGGCCGGGCTGCGCTTCCTCGACCTCTACGCCGGCACCGGCGCGGTCGGGCTGGAGGCGTGGTCCCGTGGCGCCGGGGTGGTGACCCTGGTCGAGTCGGACCGGCGTACGGCGGGGGTGATCCGTTCCAATGCGAAGGAGCTCGGCTTCCCGCGGGCCAACGTGGTCGCCGCCACGGTGGCCAGCACCCTGGTGACGCCGCCGCCGGCCCCCTACGACATGGTCTTCCTCGACCCGCCCTACCCGCTCTCCGACGACGCCGTCTCCGAGGACATCGCGCTGCTGGTCAAGCACGGCTGGCTGGTTCCGGGCGCCCTGGTCGTCGTCGAGCGGTCCGCACGCAGTCCCGAGCCGGTCTGGCCCGACGGGTTCACCGACCAGAAGTCGAAGAAGTACGGCGAGACCACGCTCTGGTACGGCCACGCGCCGGAATGAATCAAGGCCGACAGATCGGCCGGACTGATCGAACTGGACTGATCGAATGGGAGAAATGACAATGACGCGTCGTGCGGTGTGCCCGGGTTCGTTCGACCCGCCCACGTTCGGCCATCTCGACATCTTCACCCGCGCCTCGGCGATGTTCGACGAGGTCGTCGTCGCGGTCGGGGTCAACCCGTCGAAGTCGAAGCGCCTGTTCACGGCCGAGGAGCGGATGGAGATGCTCACCGACATGACCGCTGCGCTGGGCAACGTACGGGTCCAGGGGTTCACCGGTCTGGTCACCGACTTCTGTGTCGAGATCGACGCCCAGGCGATCGTGAAGGGGCTGCGCGGGGCGCCCGACCTGGAGTACGAGGCGCCGATGGCGCAAATGAACGCCCACATGACCGGCGTCGAGACCGTCTTCCTGCTCAACGACCCACGCTGGGCCGCGGTCTCCTCCTCGCTGATCAAGGAGATGGCCCATTTCGGTGGGGATGTGTCGGCTTTCCTGCCGCCGGATGTTCTCGCACGACTCACCAAGCGTTTGGCAGAACGTTCCGAGTGAGGGGCACGGTTCGCCGGTATCGTTTCGAGTGCTGACCGCCATTCTTTCTCTGGAGATCAATGTCCACCTCAGGCCGTTCCCCGCTTTCCTTGGCCAAGCAGTCCTATGCCGCCTCGCTCAAGGCCGTCGGTCGCGGGCTGACGAAGACGGGACTCGCGAAGGAGACCCCACCGCCGGTCGAGCAGCGCTGGCGTCACTGGGCCCACTCGCTCACCAAGGTCTACGACTCCCTGGCGATGGCGAAGCTCGATGTGCCGTGGTGGACCTACGACGCGATCACCGCCGTCGATGCCTGGCTGAGCCAGCGCGAGCGCCCGATCCGGGTCTATGAGTACGGCTCCGGCGCCTCCACGATCTGGCTCTCCCGCCGCGCCGACGAGATCCACTCCGTCGAGCACCACAAGGGTTTTGGCGAGATGATGCAGGCCGAGCTCGCCGGCGAGGAGAAGATCTCGCTGCGGGTCATCGAGCCGGTGGCCTCCGACAACCCGGTCGTCCCCTCGCAGAAGGAGGGCCACGCGGGCCTCGACTTCGAGGCGTACGTCAACTCCATCGACGACGTCGACGGCGAGTTCGATCTCGTGGTGGTCGACGGGCGCGCCCGCGAGGCGTGCCTGGAGAAGGCCAAGGACCGGCTCGCTCCCGGCGGGATCATCGTCTTCGACAACAGCCGCCGCAAGCGCTACGTCGAGGCCATCGCCGCGTCCGGCATGAAGGAGACCATCCACGCCGGTCTCACCCCGACCTTGCCGTACCCGGAGCGCACCTCCGTCCTGACGAAGGGTTGATCTAGGGTCCTCCTCATGGCGACATCGGGGGAGCAGGCCGAACGTGTGGGCACCGTGCGCTGGGCGACCTTCGCCGGGGTCTGCGTGGTGGCGCTGGTCTGGTCGGCCTATTCGGTCGGCGCCCAGAACGGCACGTTCCTGACCCAGGACTTCGGTGCCCAGTACCACCTGGCGAAGATCACCGCCCACGGCGCGATCCCGCTCGTCGACTTCGAGCACGGCTGGAACGCCGGCTCGTTCTGGGTCAACGCGGCGCTCTACGCGATCGCGGGCGGCAGCCCGACGATCTGGTACTTCCTCTGGGGCCGCCTGCTCGGCGCCGGCCTCGGGGCGGTCCTCGCCGCCGCCATCGGCCTCCGTCTCCGGCTGCACCCGGCGGTGATGATCGCGTCGGCGCTCGGCGTGCTCCTGCTGGCCACCCCGCTGCACATCAAGTACACGATCTGCCTGCTGTGGGTCTTCGTCCTGCTGCCGACCGGTTGGCTCGAGTCGCGCCCGCGCCTGGCCGCGGCCGCGCGGGTCCTCCTCCCGGCCCTCGTCTTCTGGCAGTACGTCGAGCTCGCCGTGCTCCTCACCGGCGCCTCGGGGCTCTTCGAGCTCTTCGCCCGCCGGGAGGTCGGGTGGCGCACCCGGATCCTCAACTGCGTTCAGCTGGCCGGTGGTTTCGTGCTCGGGCTGGTCGTCCAGGCCATGGCGTACAGGGTCTTGTGGGGGCTCTCCTTCGCCGACTTCAACCGGCAGGTGATCCTCGGGCAGACCGAGACCCATGAGGGTTCGCAGTACGCCGTGTGGAACTTCTTCGACCTGCCGACCGAGTCGGGGCGCTTCTTCATCCTGGCGCTCTACCCGTTTGCGCTGCTGATCCCGTTCGTGCCGCTGGTGTGGCAGCGGGTCTCGGACTCCACCCGGCTGGTCGCGCTGGCCGGGCTGGTCCTCGTCGTCGTCCCGATCCGGCGCGTCGACAACCCCCACACCACCACAGTCTCCGCCCTCGTCCTCCTCGCCCTGGTCCTGGCGGTGGCCGAGCTCTACGAGCGCCATTCCACCCCGTTGGTTGAGCCGCGAGCGCCAGCGAGCGTGTCGAAACCAACACGTTCCGCCACCGCGCTACCTCTAGCCGCGGCCGGCGCCCTGTGGGCGGTCGGCACCCTCTGGATCGGCTTCGGCCTCCAGAGCATGGCCGGTGCCGTGCTCCTCGTGGCTCTGGCTGTCGCCGGGGCGGTCCTCGGGGGAGCGTTCCTTCGCGGAGCGACCGCGGCGGTCTCGGCCGGCGCGCTGGTCGTACTCGGCTGCGTACCCGCTCTTGCCGCCGTCGACCACCTCGACGACATGCACCGCGACGCGAAGTCCTTCGCGGTGAGCGACTCGATCGCCCGCTGGGCGGGCCCGGAGTACGAGCGATGCAGTGGCGGCAGCCGCGAGGCGCTGGTCATGCCCAACTACCTCGAGCTCTACGACGCTCTGCAGATCACCAACCCGACGCCCTACTACCTGTTCCACTACGACTTCGCGCAGTACGAGGACGTGCTGGTGCCTCAGCTCGAGGACGGCTCGATCCCGGTCATCATCGAGACCATGCCGCTGCACACGCCGCAGCCGTGGCTCACCGACGCGATTCGCGCCAACTATGTGCCGTGCTCGGTGGTGAGGATCGAGAAGCAGGCGACGACTGTCACGATCTGGACCCACAAGTCCCGCGGCGAGGTCGCCCAGCAAGATCTCACCATTCGCCAGGGCAAGGCGGTTCCGACCCCGTAGGGGTGAGGCAAGCGCATCGTTATCGGATTCGATAACGTGCAAGTGGCAGAGGACGCCTCGCGGCTGATCAAGCATCGCGTTGGGAAGATCTGACGGGAAGGTCATGACGTAGGTCGCAGCGTTCCGCCCCCGGTTGCCTGCGACAGCGCGTACTTTCGGAGCATGCTCGATGCGGCGGCCACGCCGGCGACCCCCTCGCCCGCACGCCGAGTGCGGGAACCCATCGGCCTGGTCCGATGGGCGACCTTCGCTGTGATCGTCGTGGTCGCCGTCGTCTGTGCCGCCTACACCCTCACCGCACAGATGGAGCCGTTGACAGGGGACAGGGGCGCGCAGTACTACCTCGGCAAGCTCACCGCAGAGGGGGCGGTCCCGCTGGTCGACTTCCAGCACGGCTGGAACGCCGGGTCGTGGTGGGTGAACAGCCTGATCTATCGCCTGGCCGGTGGCGATCCTCTGTGGTGGGAGTTCTTGCTGGGCCGCTTCTTCGGTGTCACTCTGGCGACCGTCCTCGTGGCCGCGATGGGGCTGCGCAGACGCGTACACCCGGCGGCGATGGTCGCCATGGCGCTGGCCGTCCTGACGCTCGCGTCGCCCGCTCAGGTGAAGTACGTCCTCCCTGTCGTCTTCGCCTTCATCCTCCTGCCCGGAGGTCGGCTCGACTCCGGACGTTGGTCGTCGGTCGTGCGGTTCCTGGTGCCGGCCGCCCTCTTCTGGCAGCACGTCGAGCTGGCGATCCTGCTGACCGGCGCGGCGGTACTTTTCGAGCTCATCGGTCGGGGCGCGGCAACGGCGCGAGAGAGGCTGACACGATCTGCCGCTCTCGCCACCGGAATCCTGGCCGGATTCGTGTCTGAGGTGCTGTTCTACCGGATCGGCTACGGGATGAGCCTCGCCGAGCTCAACCGCCAGGTCGTCTTCGGTCAGGCCCAGCAGTTTCCTAAGCACTTCGGATGGCCGTTCTTCGACGTGCCGACCGATGGGGAGGGCTACGACATCGTCGCTCTCTATCCCTTCCTCCTGCTGCTGATGTTCGTGCCGGTCATCTGGCGGCTGGCGAGCGACCCGACGCGGTTCCTCGCGTTGTGCGCCCTCTTTCTTGCGACCATCCCGATCCGGCGCCCCGGGCCCGGGCATGCCGAGACCGTGAGCGCGCTGGTGTTCACCGCTCTGATCTTCGTCCTCTGCGACGTGTACGACCGCAGGGACCAGGTATCGTCGTCGAGCCGGCCCTGGTCCATGTCCGGCTGGCAGATGGTGACCGCGGTCGTCGGACTCGCGGCGGGGGCGGCGTGGGCGGGTGCAGCTCTGGCCTTCGGATTCGGTGCCGACAGCCTCATCGGTCCGGTGATCCTCGTGCTCGTGGTCAGCGTCATGATGCTCGGCGCGAGGCTGGGGGCGAGACTGGTCGCCGTCTCCGCGGGTGCCTGCCTCGTCCTGGGGGTGGTTCCGCTGGCCTCAGCGGTCGAGCACGTCGACGACCTGAGCCGGGACAGCCGGCAGCTCGAGGCGGCCGATGTCTGGGGAGATGCGATACGACCCGAGATGACACGATGCTTGAAGGGAGGCCGTACCGCTTTCGTGCTGGGCAACCAGCTGTCGTTGTACGACGCCCTCGATGTCGAGAACCCGACGCCGTTCTACTTGTTCCACTACGACTTCGGTCGCAACGAGAAGCAGCTGACGGCGCTGATGGCCGGCGGAGAGGTCCCCGTGGTGCTGCAGACGAGCGCGTTGGCTCGCGGCGGTTGGGTGGAGGCCGCGATCGAGAAGGACTACGAGCCCTGCGCCGAGGTCTGGATCGAGGACGAGCACCGGCGCTTCCGCATCTGGGCGCACCGCTCGCTCGAGCCGTTCGAGAAGCGGGCCGTCACGGTCCACCCCGACGGCACCAGAACCTTCAGCAAACTGACCTAGTCGGAGTCAACTCGAGGGACACGCAATCAGAGCACGGGAGCAAGGGGAGAACCTGGCATAGGCTCGCCATCAGCCCGCAAGCCCAGCCGAAGGTCCTGAATGCTCCGCTCCACCCACGAGGACCGCGTCAACGTACGACCCCCGAAGCGGCTGCTGGCGGCGATGGTGCTGGTCGCGTTCTTCGCGCTGAGCCTGAGCAGCTACGTCGCGCTGACCCGGGCGCTGCAGTATCAGACCCGGGACGAGGGGCCGAACGCCGGTTACGCGGTGGAGCTGGCCTCGGGACGGCTGCCGACGATCGACACGCCTGTGACGACGGACGCCCGCCGTTATCCCCAGGTCGTCGAGGGTCTGGGGACCATGGTCGATGAGCCGCATCGCCACATCTGGACCGCCAACCATCCTCCGCTCTACTACCTGATCTCGCTGCCGTTCGTGGCCGCGGCCGAGGCGCTCGACGCACCTCAGGTGATGGTCGTCGGAATGCGGCTCGTCAATGCCGTCGGCTCCGCGCTGTGCGTACTGCTGGTGGGCCTGATCGCCTTCGAGGTGACCCGTCGGGCGGCGGTCGCGTTCCTGGCCACGGGGATCAGCGCCTCGTGCGCCGTGCTGGTGAGCGCCGGCGGGCACATCGCCAACGACGGGGTCGCGGTCGCGGCGTCGTCGCTGACCCTGCTGGCCACGATCCGGATCCTGAACCGCGGCCTGTCTCCGGGGCGCCTGACGCTGGTCGCGCTGGCCGGGGCCGCCGCGGCAGGGGCGAAGGCGCCGGGGGTCCTGACCGTCGTCCTGTGCGGTGCGGCCATCGCGGTGGCTCTGCTGCTGAGGGACCACACCCGTCGCGGGGTGGTCCGCGCCCTGGCCGCCTCCGCCGTGGCCACCGGCGTTCCGGCATTGGCGACCGGCTGGTTCTACGTCCGCAACATCGTCCTCTACGGCGACCCGACCGCCACCGCTGCGCTGCTGGACAAGTTCGACCGGGAGCCGAACGGGACCTGGTGGCAGATCGTGACGGACGGCTCGCTCTGGGTGGACTGGTACGAACGACTGTGGGTGCCGCTGCTGGCGGAGGGGTACGTCGTGGTCGGCGACGTGCTGGCCGTCGTCGCGGCGGCAGGACTTCTCGTGCTGGTCGTCCGCCGCAGGATCGCCGGGCCGCCGGATCAGCCCTCCTCGGGGGCGGGATGGCTGCTGCTCACCGTCCACGCGGTGCTCGTCCTGGCGAACCTGGTCGGGTTCGTCGCGGGTGGCGGGAACCCGAACGACCGCTACCTGATGCCGCTGATGCCCCTGCTGGCAACCGCGCTCGCCGTCGGCGTCATGGCGCTGGTCGACCTGATCCCGGTCGGCTCCCGTGAGCCGCGGGCGCGGCTGGTCGCAGCCTCGATCACCCTCGTGCTGGGTGCGTACGCGTTGCTGATCTTCGACTGGTTCGTCAGCTCGGCCATCTACGCCGGCCGCCTGCCCAACTCCGAGTCGCGTGGCGCCGGGCTCGTCGTCGCCGCGGGCGTGGCATGCGGTGTGCTCGCCGTCTGCCTCGCGGCCTGGCCGGTCAGGACGTACGCCGCCCGAGAACCGCTCCCAGCCCAGCCAGCACCACGTCGGCAAGGAGCAGGAGGACGCGCGAGGCCAGCGCCACGGTGAGTGCCTCGGGGACCCCGATGATCGGACCGAGGGTGAGTGTGAGCAGCGCCTCGCGGATCCCGGCGCCGGCCGGGGCGGGGATGAACGCGATCCCCGCGGCCCACGCAAGGGCCATCCCGCCGGTCGCGGCCGCCACCTCGACCAGCCCGATCGAGGCGTACGACTGCATCATCACGGCCAGGTGAAGGCCGAAGGCGACCCAGGCGAGCACTGCCCAGCCGAGGGCGGTGAAGAGGCCCCGCGCGGTGAGGCGTACGCCGAGGGGTTCCCGGCCGAGCCGGGCGAAGAGCCAGTCGAGCACGCCCGGGACGACCCGCGGGTGCAGGCAGACGGCCAGCGGCACCAGCAGGAGCAGCAGCCACCAGTAGCGGTCGAGGCCCTCGGACGACGACCAGGGGAGCAGGAGCGCGCCGACGCCGATGCCGCTGGCGACGACGACGCCCATGAAGAGGATGTTGACGCCGAGCATCGTCCGGCGCGCGACACCCCAGCGCAGCCCGAACTGCATCTGCGCGACGACCGGCCACACCGAGCCGGGCAGGTACTTGCCCAGCTGGGAGACGTAGAAGACCGAGTGGGAGTCACGCAGCGACGGCCGGATGCCCATGCCGTGCAGGATGGCGACCCAGATCTGGCCGATCAGCATCGTGCCGACGATCGCCAGGACCCCGGCGATCGCGACCCGGCCGAGGCTCAGCTCCTGGACCGCGGTGGCCAGGTCGGCGCGCTGACGCCAGAGGAGGTAGGCGCCGCCGAGCACGACGACGAGAGCGAGCCCGATCTTGAGCAGCCGCTTCTTCAGGCTGGGTTTCGTGGGACCGGGCGTAGCCGAAGACCCGGCCTCCGTGGCGGAGACCGGGTCGGAGTGGGTCGCTGTCACAGGCTGGTCGTCCACGTCTCGCCGGATTGGGCCGATGACTGGGCCGGGCTCGTCCGCGGCGTGTGCGGCAGGTCGAACTCGGCGACCGAGGTCTGGTCGCGGAGCATCTCGGTGCCGGACTTGCCGAAGCGAGCCTTCTTGGTGTGCTCCAGGTCGTCCTCGATGAGCACCCGGTTGGTGCGGATCAGGTCGGAGATCACGCCGAGCATCGCGGACATGAAGGCCAGGTTGATCAGCACGCCGCCGAGCAGCAGCGACTGGATGTGGTTGCCGTTGTCGCCGCTCAACCACAGCACGAGGTAGCGGACGAACGGGATCGCGCCGAGGACGAAGAAGAAGGCGGTGAGCCAGACGAAGATGGCGTACGGCTTGTACATCATGTAGGAGCGCACGATCGCCGCGCCCGACTTCATGATGTGCTCCGGCATCGACTTGAACAGTCGCGACTCACGCGTCTTGGCGTTGGTCTCGATCGGCACCGAGGCGATCTTCATCCGCTTGTTGCCCGCCTGGATGATCGTCTCCATGCAGTAGGAGAAGCGGGTCACGGTGTTGAGCAGCATCAGCGACTCGCGCGAGTAGGCGCGGAAGCCGCTGGCCGCGTCGGGCAGGTCGGTCTCGGCGGCCATGTTGACCACCTTGGAGCCGACCTTCTGCAGCCTCTTCTTCAGTCCGGAGAAGTGCTCGATCCGGTCGACCTGCCGGTCGCCGATGACGATGTCGGCCTGGCCGTTGATGATCGGCTGGACCAGGTCGGTGATCCGGTCCTGCGGGTACTGGTTGTCGCCGTCGGTGTTGACCACGATGTCGGCGCCCAGCTCGAGCGCGCGGACCACGCCGTCGTGGAAGCTTCGGCCGAGACCCTGGTTGCGGGAGTGGTGCACGAACTCGCGCACGCCGTGCTCCTTGGCCACCTCGACCGTCCGGTCGGTGCACCCGTCGTCGACGATCAGGATCACGATCTCGTCGATTCCGGGGATCTGCTTCGGAATCGACTCCAGCACGGACGGGAGCGTCTCCTCCTCGTTGAGGCAGGGGACTTGAACGACAAGCTTCACAGGGACCTCAGGGCAAGTAGTGGGACCGAACTGATTCGGGCAGGTGAGGGGCTTCCGAGCTGCCACATTACCGCGTGGATTCCGCGGCCCCACGCCCCCTCGCGGGTGTCATCCGGCGTATGTGCTAGTGAAACCTGGCGTTCAGGAGAGGTCCACGCGGCGTCTGCCACGGCGTCGGTCCAGCATTCGAGGAACGAGCAGCAGCCCCAGCGTCACCAGGGCGCCGAGGAGCGAGACCACGGCACCCGTACGCAGCCCCGGAGCCTCGTAGCGCAGCGTGACCGTGTGGGTTCCGTCGGGGACGGGCACGGCGGCGAAGGCATGGTTGCCGGGAACCAGGTCCACCGGGCGGCCGTCGACCGTCGCCGACCAGCCCGGGCGGGCGATCGAGTCGGCGACGACGAGGTAGCCGGCTCCGTCCGCGGTGACCTCGGCCGAGATCGTCTCGGCCTCGTCGCGGCGTACGTCGACCTGGGCGGTCGAGCCGGAGGCGGCCGGCGTCGAGTCGTCGTCGAGGAGCACCGTGCCGGGCGCGACGCCCTCGGACAGCCGGCGCACCCGCGTGGGCCCGTCGGTGACGACCTCGCTGGTGCCGGCCCAGCGGACCCGGGGCAATGCGCTCGCGCGCTCGTAGACGACCGCGCCGGCCGAGGCGTGCACCACCCTGAGGCCGTCGCCCTGCTCCGGCCGGACCGCGGTGCAGACCGCGGAGCCGTCGGTGCGGCCGGCCAGCTGGACCGGCTTCCGCTTCCCCTCGAACGAGATGGTGACCGGCACCGGTCCGGCGGTGAAGCGGTGGTCGGGCACGGCGACGCGCAGCTTCTCGCCGCGCTTGAGCGGTCGGTTCACGGCGATGGCCCGCTCGGAGGTGACCTTCTCGGCGCCGGCCCCGACGCTCACCCGCACGACCGTCGGCGTCTGCGCTCGCGGCTTCAGGCCGTCGGGCACGGTGACCTCGATCCCGCGCAGGTTGCCCTGCGGGACCTGGCACGTCGCCTGCCGGCCGGGCATCACGGTCAGTCGCTGCCGCTGCGCGACCGGCACCGGCGTCGGCTCGGAGACGCCGATGACCTCCTGCGGCTGGGTCACCCAGTAGCGGACCGAGAGCTGGTCGAGCACCGGCTGGCGCCCCGGCGTGGGCACGTTGGCGGGGAAGTCGGTGTAGGTCGGCGACAGCTGGGCATCCTGGCTGACCGCGGCGATCAGCGCCTTCCACTCCGGCGAGGTGAACTCATGGCCCGTCGGCGTACGCAGCCGGTAGTGGTCGGCGACGGCCGAGTGCTCCCAGCCCGAGGCGCCGTAGCGCTCCGCTCCGAGGTTCTCCTTCAGGAACTCGTGGGCCGGGGTGACCGGGTAGAACTCTTCGCGGTCGGTCAGTGGCAGCACCTCGCGCGCGAACATCGTGCTCTGCGCGAGCACCGCCAGCACGAGCACCAGCGGGCCCAACAGCCGCAACCGGCCCCGCAGCAGCAGCGTCGCCGCCACCGCGAGGACCGAGACCACTCCCAGCAGCGCCGGCACCCGCAGCTTCGCGGCGAGGTCGGGGATCGGCCGCGGGGCGCCGTCGATGTAGACGTACGCCGCGTACAGGAAGTACGCAGCCACTCCCACGGCCGCCAGCAGCACGACCAGCGACACCACCGGTCGCGGACGCCTGGACCGACCCTCCCCGTCAGAAGACGCCTCGGCCCGCTGGACGAGCCGCTCCAGCCCGATCCCGGCCAGCACCGCACACAGGAACCCGAAGACCGAGTTCGCCCGTCCGAAGCTGTTGGAGCTGTAGCCGGGCAGCTTCTGGAGCAGCTCGAGCGGCAGCCCGCCGATCCAGAGCAGCCAGACGACGGCGCCCAGCACGACCGCGAGCAGTGCGGGAGTCGAGGGGCGGCGACCGCCGGGGAGCCGGACGACCAGGGCGCACAGGACCAGGATCAGCGCCGCGACGCCGACGAAGGAGATCGACTCGATCGGGTTGTCCTCGCCGGACCAGAGTCCGTCGACGCAGGTGCCGTAGACGTCAGGGGCGACGGTCGTCAGCACGAGACTGGCGGGCTTGACCTGGTTGGGGACCCGCCCGTCGAGCCCGAGAGCGCTCATGTTGAGCACGAAGGGCAGCAGCTGGACCGCGGAGAGCGCGACCCCGAGCACGACGCCACCGGCGGCGACGCCGCCCGCGACCAGGGTGCGCCGCACGTCGCCGAGCGCGAGCGCTCGCACGACCACGTAGATCGCCCCCAGGGTCAGCGCGAACATCGTCACCGCCGGGAACCCGCCGAGCAGCATCGCCGCGACGACCAGGCCGACGGCGGCCAGGTCGCGCGCGCCGCGCTCCCGCACCGCACGGTCCAGGGCCCACAGCAGCAGCGGGATCAGGCAGGCGACCTTGGTGTGCGGCCAGTTGGTCCACATCATCATGAACCCGGAGGTGAAGAAGACCAGCCCGGCCACCAGCGCGATGCTGCGCCGCACCCCGAGCCGGCCGAGGAACAGCACCATCCCGGCCAGCACCAGCGCCAGCTCGGTGAGCTTCACCCAGGCGGGCGCCAGCCACATCGGCATCGCCCAGTAGGGCCAGGAGACCGGGCTCAGCACCGCGTGGTTCGGCAGCGAGGCCAGCGGCGCGCCGCCCACCTCGTAGGGCGCCCAGGTCTGCCAGTTGCCGTGGCGTACGCCCTCGACGATGTTCTCGACGCCGGGCAGGTAGTAGTCCCAGGTGTCGCCTCGGCACCACAGGGTCCCTTGCGGGATCGGCCCGTCGGCGGCGTACGGCATCATCGCGTGCAGCCATCCGGTGTCCAGCAGCATCCCCCGACCCACCAGCGCGGGACCGAAGGTCACCGCGACGAAGAGGAGGAGGAGCGCCAGTACGACGCCCGAGCGCCACCGATCGGATGAGTGCACAACCGAAAACCTATGAGTAGTCGGGACCGGGCGTCGGTAGCGCACGCGGTAAGGCGGTCAACTTGTCCGTGAGGCCGTGCCTGTCCTTTTGGTCGCGCTCGCCCGGTCCCGTTAAGATCTTTCTGATCTGTCGTGCCCTGATCCGGAAGTGAAACATGACTGCGCTGGACCCGAGAGCGCCGCTCGTGCTCGATACACGCGAGCTCGGCCGCCGCCCGGGGTCCGAGCGTCACGTGGACCTGACGGTGCCGGCACCGGCGGATCTTGGTATCGAAGTCCTCATCGTCCCCGAGGGTTCGCCGGTCGAGTTCGACCTGCGGCTCGAGGCGGTCATGGAGGGCGTGCTGGTCACGGGGACTGCTTTCGCTGTCCTCGAGGGCGAGTGCGTGCGGTGCCTGGAGCCGATCAAGGACGAAGCCGAGGTCGACATCCAGGAGCTGTACGTCTACAACGACTCTCGTGACGGCCAGGCCCCTGACGAGGACGACGAGACCAGCCGGACCGAGGGCGATCTGATCGACCTCGAGCCGGTGCTCAGGGATGCGGTGGTGCTCGCACTGCCGTTCCAGCCGATGTGCCAGGACGACTGTCCCGGACTGTGCCCCGAGTGCGGGGTGCGGCTCGCGGACGAGCCCGGGCACGACCACGGCGAGAAGATCGACCCGCGCTGGGCGGGGCTGACTTCGCTGAATGACGACCCCAGCAACTAGGGTTCAACCCAGCAAATAGGCTTCAGTAGCCGGCCGAGATCCGGCCGGTCGAATTATGAGGAGATAACAGTGGCTGTTCCGAAGCGGAAGATGTCGCGCAGCAACACCCGCCACCGCCGCTCGGCCTGGAAGGCCGTTGCGCCGACCCTGGTGACGTGCGCGAACCCCGCCTGCGGCGCCAAGCACATCCCGCACCGTGCGTGCGGCGAGTGCGGCCAGTACGGCGCTCGCGCCGAGCGTCGCCAGGTCCTCTGATCTGACACGCGGTTAGTCTCCTGACCAACTACGCCGAGCTTCGCAAAGCGCTCGGGGATCCGATTCTGGACCCCGAGCTGCTTGAGCGTTCGCTGACACATCGGTCCTACGCCTACGAGAACGGTGGCCTGCCCACCAACGAGCGCCTGGAGTTCCTGGGCGACTCGGTGCTCGGCGTCGTGGTCACCGAGACCCTCTATCGCACCCACCCCGACCTGCCCGAGGGCAAGCTGGCCAAGCTGCGGGCGGCAGTTGTGAACGCCCGCGCCCTGGCCGAGGTCGGTCAGGCCATCGGCCTCGGCCAGCACATCAAGCTGGGCCGTGGCGAGGAGGCCACCGGTGGGCGCGAGAAGGCGTCGATCGTCTCCGACACCGTCGAAGCGGTGATCGGGGCGGTCCACCTCTCCGGTGGCATCGAGGTCTCCACGGTCCTCGTCCACCGACTCTTCGACCCCCTCATCGAGGCGGCCTCCGACCTCGGTGCCGGGCTCGACTGGAAGACCTCTCTCCAGGAGCTCGCCGCCGAGCGCACCCTCGGTGTGCCCGAATACGTCATCACCGACGAGGGCCCCGACCACATGAAGACCTTCACCGCGAAGGTCCGGGTCGGCGAGCAGCTCTACGGCAACGGCGTCGGCCGCTCCAAGAAGGAGGCCGAGCAGGCCGCCGCGGAGACGGCCTACGGCGAGATCCAGGCCGCCGCCGCAGCCTCGTCCGCCTGAGAGATGCCCGTTGCCTGAGCTTCCCGAGGTCGAGGTCGTACGCGCCGGCCTCGAGCGCCACGTTCTCGGCGCGAGGATCATCGCCGTCGAGGTCCTGCATCCCAGGCCCGTGCGACGCCATCTCGCCGGTGCCTCGGCCTTCGCCGAGGAGCTGAGGGGCCGCGCGCTCGTCGGTGCTCGCCGCCGTGGCAAATACCTGTGGCTGCCGCTGGACTCCGGTGACGCCCTCATGGCCCACCTCGGCATGAGCGGCCAGATCCTCGTCCAGCCGCCGGCATCTCCCGACGAACGGCACCTGCGTGTCCGGATCCGCCTCGAAGGGGCCGCCGAGGGGCGCGAGCTCCGCTTCGTCGACCAGCGCATGTTCGGCGGCCTCTCGATCAGCCCCGGGGGAGCCGAGCTCCCGCCCGAGATCGTCCACATCGCCCCCGACCCGCTCGAGGCCGCCTTCGACGAGGACGCGGTCGTCCGGCGGGTCCGGCGATCGGCCAGCGGCATCAAGCGGATCCTGCTGAACCAGACCGTGATCAGCGGCGTCGGCAACATCTACGCCGACGAGGCGCTGTGGCGCGCCAAGCTGCACGGCGAACGGCCGGGGGACCGGCTGACCGGCCCGAAGGTGCGCGAGCTGCTCGGCCACGTACGCGACGTGATGACCGAGGCGCTCGCCCAGGGCGGCACCTCCTTCGACGCGCTCTACGTCAACGTGAACGGCGAGTCGGGCTACTTCGAGCGTTCGCTCGCTGCGTACGGACGTGAGGGCGAGCCCTGCGACCGGTGCGGTTCCCCGATGCGTCGCATCGCCTTCATGAACCGTTCCTCCTACTTCTGCCCCACCTGCCAGCCGGCTCCTCGAGTCAGGCGGATCCAGGGGTAATTAGTCCGTCTGGGCTATTGCTCACGGCCCGTTTGTGCCCGTGAATGTTGCAGCACTGTGACGCTTCCGAAAATCGGCGGCGAAAGTTAAGTGAACGGGATTCGGTTGGGTTAGTCTCTCGGTCGTTCGTCCTGGGTGCAGCTCTGCACCGGCCGGGGGGCAGCAGACGACGCACCGCCATGTTCGGGCTGGCGGTTTTGACGGGTGGCTACGTGGCCATCCGGATCTCGGGGAAGACAAACCACGGCCGACCCATACCGGCACGGGCGTGAACCACCATGCCCTGCCCTCGGGTGGTCAAGCTCGACAAGGACAACAGGTGGCTCCCCACAAGCTCGCCGTATCCGATCATGCGCCCACAACGCGCACGCAGGATCTGGACTTACCGCACCCCCGTGTAGACAACGACCAAGGCATACAGACCCGGGTCATCCCGGTCGCCATGGCCGCCGACCTCAACTACGCCAGACCAATGGCGGTGACGATCACATCGTTGCTGGAGAACGCCGCACCGGGCACCAGCTACGACTTGAGGATCCTGGTCGCCGAGGAGTATCCCGAGGACGTACGCCAGCAGTTCCTGAGCTATGAGGCCCGCTACCCGGGTACGACGATCTCCTTCGTCGTCGTCGACGCGTTCTCCGACGTCAAGGTTTCGACGTCACACCTGACCGCGCCGACGTACTTCCGCCTCGAGCTGCCCGACCTCTTCGCGGATCTCGACACGATCGTCTACCTCGACGCGGACATCGTCGTCGAGAACGATCTGGGCGAGCTCTACGAGCAGGACGTCGAGGATGCGTACGTCGCCGCCGTCCCGGCCGCGACCTACCACCTGCGCAGCGACGAGGCCGCACAGGCGATGGGCCTGCCGACGTTCCGGCGCTATATCAACGCCGGCGTCATGCTGATGAACCTGCGGCGCATGCGCGAGGACGGGCTCGTCGAGAGGTTCATGGAGCTCTCCATGCAGGAGTTCGAGTCCGACGACCAGGACATCATCAACATCGTCTGCTACGACGGGATCCGGCACCTCCCGCTGCGCTTCAACCTGATGACGAAGTACGGCCCGAAGAATGTCGAGGAGTTCTGGTCCCGGCCCGCGCCGCGGCTGGTCTGGACGAAGGAGGAGTACGACGAGGCGCTGCGCTCGCCCGTCGTCATCCACTTCGCCGACAAGCGCAAGCCGTGGGTCGATGCCTCCGCCGACTTCGCCGAGCGCTGGTGGCACTACGCCTCGCTGAGCCCGATGGGCGCCGAGATCATGAGCAGCTACCTCTCCGGTGCTGTCGAGGCCGCGGCCGGCTTCACCACCGGGGTTCGCACCCGGCTGCGGAACCGCGTGGTCCATCTGGAGCGCGAGCTCGAGGGCCGCGAGAAGGCGCTCGAGGACACCCGTCGCTCGGTGACCTTCCGGATCGGCTCGTTGGTGACCTCGGCTCCTCGCCGGATCCGGAACACGATCAATCAAAGGAACGACCCACGGTGAGCTCGATCAAACTCCTCCTCGCGTACCACAAGCCCGACGTCCTGCTGAAGGACGACATCCTGACGCCGATCCACGCGGGGCGGGCGCTCGCGCGCCAGCGGCTGCCGGAGGACAGCGAGGACCTGACGTGGCTGCTCGAGAACACCATCGGTGACGACAGCGGTGACAACATCTCGGAGAAGAACGCCTCCTACAACGAGATGACAGCCCTCTATTGGGCCTGGAAGCACTACGAGGAGCTCGGCGACCCCGACTACGTCGGCTTCATGCACTACCGCCGGCACTTCATGTTCAAGGACGGCGACCGGACCGAGTACGAGCTGACGAACCTCGGCTCACCGGAGTACCTCGACGACACCCTGGGCTACAGCCGCGAGGCGCTCGAGGAGATCCTCGCCGACTGCGACTTCGTCTACCCGCGACCGCACTACCGCAAGACGGTGCGTGACCACTTCGAGCGCAACCACCACATCCAGGACCTCGATACGGCGGTGGCGATCATCGCGGATCGGTTCCCGGACTTCGTGGCCTCCGCGGAGGCGTACCTCGCCGGCAACCAGGCCATCTTCTGCAACATGTTCATCATGCCGAAGGCGATGTACTTCGAGTACGCCGACTTCATGTTCAGCACGCTCGAGGAACTCGAGGTCCGTGCCGACATGGAGGGCAAGCGGATGTTCGTCTCGGAGTGGCTGACCGGGATCTTCATCACCGAGATGCTCGCCCGGGGACACCGTGGCCGTGCGCTCCCGCGCACGACGGCAGAGGGTCCGCACACGATCCCGGTGATCATGGCTGCCGACCTGAACTACTCCAAGCCGCTCGCGGTGACGATCACCTCCCTCCTGGAGAACGCCCAGCCGAACACCAGCTACGAGGTGAACGTGCTGGTGGCCGAGGAGTATCCGAAGGACGTACGCGACCAGCTGCTCAGCCTCGAGACCAGCTATCCGGGCACCACGATCAACTTCGTCGTGGTCGACAGCTTCAAGGACGTCACGATCACAACGTCGCACGTGACGGTCGAGACGTACTTCCGGCTGATGATCCCCACGCTCTTTCCCGAGCTCAAGCGCTGCATCTACCTCGACGTCGACCTGGTCGTCGAGCGTGACCTCACTCCGTTGTTCCGACAGGTGCTCGACGACAAGTACCTCGCCGGCGTGTACGCCGCCGGCTACCACGCGGAGACGGACGAGAAGGCTGCCGAGATCGGGTTGCCCTCCTACGACCGGTACGTCAACGCCGGGGTGCTCCTGATGAACCTGGAGAACATCCGCAAGGACGGTCTCGTCGAGAGGTTCCTCGAGCTGTCGGTGAAGGGATTCGAGTCCGACGACCAGGACGTCCTCAACGTTGCCTGCTACGACGGGATCCTCTCGCTGCCGTTCCGGTTCAACGTGATGACCAAGTACTTCCCGCAGAACTTCGACGAGTTCTGGGCCTGGACGGGCGTCAAGGAGAGCTACTCCAAGGACGAGTGGCAGCAGGCGGTGAACTCGCCCGTGATCATCCACTACGCCGACAAGCGCAAGCCGTGGAAGGACGCCTCGACGGACTTCGCCGACCGCTGGTGGCACTACGCCGCGCTGAGCCCGGTGCGAGACGAGATCGCCGAGGCCTACCTTGCCGAGGCGATGGCGACCTCGACCGAGCGGATCGCGAAGTACCGGAGCAACCTGGTCGAGGCGCGCCGGGCGCGGCGCAGGGCCGAGGACCAGTCCCGCAAGGCGGGGGAGACGGCGGAGTACCAGGATGCGGTGCTGGCGGCCGTACGGCTCGAGCGGGAGGTCAGGCAGCTCAAGCGCACACTGCGCGACCGCGACCGCGAGCTCGCGGACACCCGCAGCTCGGTCTCGTTCAAGGTCGGACGCGCCGCGACCATGCCGCTTCGGAAGGTGCGTGACGGCAAGCGCCGAGCCGACGAGGAGGTTCCCGCGCCGGGGCCCTCCGGGCACGCGAGTCCGCCTGCCGGAGGACCGGGCGGGAAGTCCCCCGGGAAGGGTCTCGAGGTCCGCACGGCGGCGCCCGAAGTCCCGGACCCGGTCAACCAGGCCGGGGGGATCAGGAAGCTCTATTCGAGAGCGATGCCTGCCTCGAAGCATCAGGCGGCGACGACCGCCGACGAACAGCGTCGGCTGATTCGGCGCGGCTATCGCGACTTCGAGATCAAGCAGATCGAGCTGAGCAGGTCGATGGCACACCTGGAGAGCATGCTCGAGGAGGTCGTCGGCCTGGTCCGCGCCTCGGAGCGCACGACCGTGGACACCATCGAGGACGCCTCGGTGCGTACGCTCGACGCCATCGTGCAGTCCGGCGAGTCGCTCGCCAAGATGGTGGGCGAGGCGAGCGACGAGATGGAGAAGCTCGCGCTCGTCAGCAAGCAGGTCGAGGAGCTCGCCGAGCGCACGGAGGACGTCTACGGCAAGGCCTTGGGGGCCGCACGCTCATCCAGCGAGGCCGCCTGGGCGGCGAGGTTCCACGACGGCGTCTCGGCGAGCCCATGGCTGGCCGGAACGGCGCTCGCCCCGGGCCGTCGACCGGCTGGATACCCGTTCCTGATCGCCCTCCACCGGATTCTCGAGGAGATGCGACCAGTCGCCGTGCTCGAGCTGGGTCTCGGCCAGGCGACCACGATGACGGCACAGTACGCCGCGAGCCACCCGGACGTGCAGCACCAGGTCGTCGAGCACGACGAGGGCTGGATCCGGTCGTTCGGTGAAGGTGCCGAGCTGCCGAGCACCACCGCCGTCACGGCTCTCGACCTGGAGAACGTGAGCTTCCGAGGCGACTCCGTCGTGCGCTACCGCGGCTTCGAGCAGGTTGCGGACGGCGCCACCTGCGATCTGGTCATCGTCGCCGGCCCGGTGGAGGACGAGGACAACGTCTACACGAGGATCGACGTCCTCGACCTGATCCCGCAGCGCCTCTCGGACCGGTTCGTGATCGTTCTCGACGACTACGACCGGCCGGCGGTGCACCGAACTGCCGATGCCGTCATGACCGCGCTACGCGATGCCGGGATCGACGCGGTCGCGGCGACCTGCTCCGGTACGAAGACGGTCTGGCTCGCGATGTCGCCCGACCTGCACGACCTGGGGCTGATCTGATGGCGGAACGTGAGATCCGGCTCAGCGTCGTCCTGCCGGTGTACAACGTCCAGAAGCACCTCGACCAGTGCATGGAGAGCCTCGTCCGGCAGACGCTGACCGGTGTCGAGTACATCTGCATCGACGACGGCTCGACGGACCGCTCGCTCCGGATCCTGCGGGACTACGAGCGGTACGACGCCCGGTTCCGGGTGATCTCCCAGGCGAATGCGGGAGTGGCCGTGGCCAGGAACCGGGGCATCGCCGAGGCCCGCGGCAGATACGTCGCGTTCATGGATCCTGACGACCTGTATCCCGATCCGACCACGCTGGAGAAGCTGTGGGACGCCGCCGAGACGCACGGCGTCGCCATCGCGGGCGGATCCTGGAGCGAGCAGCACCCGACCTGGGTGCGGACGAACTTCGAGGGCGTCTACGACCAGTACACCTTCGAGCGCGACGAGCTGATGTCCTACGCCGACTACCAGTTCGACTACGGGTTCCATCGGTTCATCTACTCGCTGGACCTGCTCCGCACCCACGACATCGGGTTCCCCGAGCTCATCCGCTTCCAGGACCCGCCGTTCTTCGTCCGCGCGATGGTGGCTGCCGAGCGGTTCTACGCACTGGCGGAGCCGACGTACCGCTACCGCTGGGGTCACCAGAAGCTGGACTGGAACCACCGCCGGACGATGGCGGTCCTCACCGGCCTCCAGGATCTGCTCAGCACCGCTGCCGACCATGGTCTGGACGACCTGCGGGCGCTCGCCTGGTGGCGGCTGACCACTGAGTACCGATCCCGCTTCACCGAGCGCATGCTCCACGGCGACGTCACGATCCTCGAGTCGCTGATCGAGTGCATGAAGTGGGCGCCTTCGGCGGAGGCGGCCGCCGAGATCTCGACGATGATCGCCGAAGGCCACCCATCGGTGACCGTGGCGCGAGCGGGGTAGCACGCCGATGCCACGCAAGAGCCTGATGCCAGGGCATCCGAGAATCGATCAGCGGGTCGCCGGCCTGACCAGGGGCGACTCCGTCGTCTACCACCGCAAGGGCGACTCCGTCCTGGCCACCGCGTTGTGCCGCGCGCTCGGACCGGAGTACGAGGTCGTCACGGTCGGCAGCGGGGAGGCATTCCGTAGACTCCTCGACGGCGCCGACCCGCGAGACCTCTTCGTCGCCGACGGTCGGCCCGGCGAGCGCCCCGAGGACCGGCGTGTCATCGGGGCCGCCGATCTGCTCGCAGAGCTGCTGGTCACCCGCGGTGAGTCGATGGAGGCGCCGGAGTGGCTGCGAGACCGGATCCAGGACGACGAGGCGTACTTCAGCTTCGGCGAGGAACGCCCTGACGAGGTGCTCTACCTGTGCGGGACCCTGGGGTGGGCCTCGGGGTTCTTCGCCGAGTACCTCCACGCACTGAACCAGGTCGTGCACGCGCGCAAGAACGGCTTCGTCCCGGTCGTCGACTGGCAGACGTATGCGAGCAACTTCGCCGCCGGTCGTGGCGACTTCATGACCCGAAACGCCTTCAACTACTTCTACGAGGACGTCGGCGGCGTGAGCGTGTCCGACGCATTGCGGGCGAAGCACGTCATCGTGTGTCACGCGCGGCGCCCGACGGTGGTCTCGACCCGACGCATCTTCCTCGACGACGAGTTCCGCGAGATGGTGCGCGACCGGTTCGGAGACTGCTTCCGGCGTACGTCGGCGCTGCAGGCGGTGATCGACATCGTCAGGGAGAGCCTGCCCACGTCGAGGGCCAAGGTGCTCGCGGTCTACGCGCGGGGGATGGAGTTCCGGAGGATGGCCGCCGACTCACCCCACCTTCGGGGTCACGAGCTACAGCCGTCGATCGAGGAGGTGATCGCCAAGACGCGCGACTTCCTGGCCCGATATGAGGTCGACAACGTCCTGTTCGCGTCCGAGGATCGGCAGTACTGCGAGTCCATGGTGAAAGCGTTCGGGGATGTGGTGACGGTGCTTCCGGTCGTCCAGGTCGACTACGACTCCGACGTTTCCATCCCCTACCTGGTGGCTCGCTATCCGAAGAAGGGATCAGCGGAGAACCTGACGAGTCTCTACCGCTATGTCGCGTCCCTGACGGTGATGTCCGAAGCCGACTACTTCATCTCCGGGATCAACTCCGGCAGTGTGTACGTCGCGACCCGCGGCGACTTCGAGGACATGTACACGTTCGACATCGGGTTGGCCGGAAGGGATCTGCCGCAGTGAGGGCCGCCCGCCGGGTGAGAGGGCTGCTGCGGGGCAGGCCGACGCTCAGCGTGGTCGTGCCGGTCTACAACGTGGCGGAGTACGTCGAGAAGAGCCTGCGCAGCATCTTGGGCCAGCCGCGGACCGAGATCTCGAGGCTCGAGGTGATCGTCGTCGACGACGGCTCGACCGACGGGTCGGCGCAGATCCTGCGGCGCCTCGCCGCTGAGGAAGCCTGCGTCACCGTCATCACCCAGCCGAACTCGGGGGTGTCGACGGCGCGTCACACCGGGATCGACGCGGCGACCGGACAGCTGCTGACGTTCGTCGACCCCGACGACACGCTTCCGCACGATGCGTGGTCGGCGATGGTGCGGTCGCTGCGGCGTACGGGCTCGGACTTCGTGGTCGGTGCCGCGGAGCGGGTCGCGTTCGACGGGGGAGCGGAGCGGAGGTTCATGACCCCGCTGATGCGCCGCAACCACGCGGAGGAGCGGCTCAGGTGCCGGATCGAGGACGCACCGTTGATGCTCGCCGACATCTTCGTGTGGAACAAGATCTTCCGGCGATCGTTCTGGACGGAGAACGCGATCGCCTTCCCCGAGCGCACTCGCTACCAGGACCAGGTCGCGCTCACGCAGGCGTTCCTCGCCGCGGACTCCTTCGACGTCATCACGGAGATCGTCTACGACTGGCAGGTCCGCTCCGACCGGTCCTCGGCGACGCAGCGGCGCGCGCAGATCGCGAACCTCGTCGAGCGGATCGACACCAAGCGCCAGACCATCGACCTCGTACGCGCGGCCGGCTCGGCGAAGCTCATGGAGACCCTGCTCGTCGAGGTCTTGCCGATCGACATGTGGGAGCACTTCCGCGCGGCCGTCCACCCCGACACCGAGGACCCGAGCCGGTACTGGGAGCTGCTGCGCGGCGCCGTCCTGGAGTTCTGGTACGAGGCCGGGGTGCCGTTCGAGAACACCACGGTTCCGCGTGCCCAACGGCTGATGGCGTGGCTGGTCGCCCAGAACCGGGCCGAGGACCTCGTCGCGCTGATCGCGATGATCGACAGGTACGGCGCCCGGGCTGCCGTTCGGCGGCATCCGTGGCGCTCGGATCCGGCGCTGCCCCCGGATCTGGGCAACATCGAGAAGGTCGGTGGGAGTGCCCTGCTGACGCGGCAACCAATGCGTGGATAGGCTCGCCCCGTGCGAGAACGTTTCCGGTTGACCCCAGGCGGTCGTTATCCCCACGAGCCTTGGTTCCACATCGGTTCATTGGGGGTGACCACGACGTGGCTCGTGGTCTTCGCGAGCATCGTCGGGCTGGTCCTGTTCGCTGTGATGGGTGGCCAGGGCGTGCTGGCCGGGCTGGCCCTGATCCAGCCCAACCTCGCCGATCTGAAGCTGTGGACGCTGGTCACCTGGCCGTTCGCCTACCCGCAGTTCAGCATCTTCGATGTCCTGGCGATCTTCTTCTTCTGGTACTTCGGCTCCGACCTCGAGCGCAACGAGCTCGGCCGGGTCCGGTTCGCCTGGCTGCTGGTGGCGTTCACCGCGGTGCTCTCGTTCCTGGCTGTCCTCTTCGGTGCGGTGCTGGACCCGACGTACGTCCTCGCCGGCCTCGGGATGCTGGAGATGATGGTGGTGCTGCTGTGGATCGCGCAGTGGCCCGACCGGATGTTCATGTTCAACATCCCGGCCTGGCTCTTCGGTGTGATCCTCGTCGGCATCCAGCTGATCCAGTACCTCGGCTACCGCAGCTGGGTGATGCTGCTGGTCTTCGTCGTCGGCCTCTTCGTCAACGCCTTCGTGGCACGCCAGTTCGGGCTGCTCGACCGGTTCCCCTGGATCCCGCAGGTGGCCGGCGCGCCCGGGCAGCCGAAGGCGGCCAAGCCCGCCAAGGCCAAGAAGCGCAAGTCAGGCCCGACCGTGGTCACCGGTCCCTGGGAGTCCTCGACCGTCTCCAAGGACGACCAGCGGATGGACGAGCTCCTCGACAAGATCCACGCCGAGGGCGCCGACTCGCTGACCAGCAAGGAGAAGAAGGAGCTCATGCAGCTGCGTGAGCGCCGCCGCCGCGGCTGAACCGAAGTTGAGTGCGATGCACTCAAGTTTTGCCCGAAATGCGGTGGAATCCGCTGGATCGCACGGTCGGAAGTCCCGGCTTTGGACGCGCGACGTTGACGCTCGCCGATTACGGTGTCACTCTTGTAGACGGCCCGGTATCGCGGGAACTTCTAGTGATTCCAACGAAGGAAACGTATTCATGGCGAAGGCGCTGATCGGTTACATGAGCAGCGACCTGCGGACTCCCGCCCACCTCACCGCCGAGAATGCTCGGTTGCGTGCACGTGTGCGTGAGCTCGAGGATCTCGTTCTCTCCCTGAAGACGGAGAACGATGCACTGGTCGAGGCGCACACCGCGGACCTCGACACCTCGATGCAGGAGATGCAGCCCGCCTGACCTGCGGGCAACTCTGCAACACCACGAGCGAGAGCTATTTTCAACGCTGGCCTCGTTCAGGGGGAACCGACTCTGTACTCAGGGTCGGTTTCGACCTTTTCGGGGGTCTCCGCATTGGTCGCCGAGCGTTCATCTGAGGTTCGGCCGGTGGGCGTCCAGGACTTCCCGGCGTCGCTACGCTCGCGCGGTTCGCCGCCGTCGGCGGCCCGTATCGTGATCCCCCAGGAGCTCTCCGTTGTCCTCGTTGCGCCAGAACCCGGTCCTGCGTTCCGCGGCCCGCCGCCTGCCCGCCCCGCTCAAGGAGCAGATCAGGGCGGCGCTGGCCCGCCGTGAGCAGCGCCGCCGCAAGCCGGTCATCGGGCTCGCCGGGTTCTTCGGAGCCGGCAACTACGGCGACGAGCTGTTCCTGTCGGTCTACGAGCAGTACTTCGGCGAGGAGTTCGAGCTGCGGGTGCTCGCCGACAACATGACCAAGCCCTACTACGACCGGCCGCTGGCAGAGATCGTCGACGAGGTGGACGCCGTCCTCATCGGCGGAGGGGACATCCTGCAGCCCTGGCAGGCCGACCCGCGCTACTTCAACCACAAGATGCTGGCCAAGCCCGTCTTCGTGGTCGGCATCGGCGTGCCGCTCTACCGCAACACCGAGATCAAGCCGCACATCATCGAGAAGCACAAGAAGTTCCTCGAGCACCCGAACGTGAAGTTCATCGGCGTCCGCGACCAGCCGACCGCCGACTGGGTCCTCGCCAACATCTCCGCCGACCTGGACATCAAGGTCGCCCCCGACATGGTCTGCTCGCTGGACCTTCCCGCGGCGTCCAAGCCCGAGGGTGCGCCGATCCTCGGCGTGGTCACCCGCTACCGCCCCAACCTCGAGGAGCCCGACGACTACTCGCGCATCGAGGAGATGGCCGGCAAGGCGATCGCGGAGGGCTGGCGCGTACGCCACCTCATCCTCGGCACGATGGACGTCGGCCGCCGCGACGTGTCCAACGCGGACGACCTCGACATCCCGGGCAAGGAGGTCGTCTACACCGAGGACCTCGACGAGCTCACCCGGGCGATCGGGGAGTGCACCGCGTTCGCGAGCATGAAGTTCCACGGCTCGGTGGTGGCCACGATGTACGGCGTGCCGTCGATCGTGATGATCGCGACCAACAAGAACCGCAACTTCATGAAGCGGATCGGGCTCGAGGCCAACGTCTCCGCCTTCGACGCCGCCGACCTGGCCGAGAGGTTCGCCGACCGGGTCGTCCCGGACCCCGAGGCGGTCGCGGGCCTGCGTACGGCCGCCGACGCCCACCTGCGGGAGCTGCGGGACGGGGTGAAGCGGACGCTGGGCTTCTGAGACTTCCGCTGGTCGAGCCGCGAGCGCCAGCGAGCGTGTCGAGACCAACACAGTCCTCTCGAGCGCCGAGCCCACGGTGTTGGTCTAGACACCCCACCCCCGAGCG
>NZ_JBHWLY010000076.1:0-29918 GCF_042730435.1 Nocardioides sp. NPDC059952
CATCTTGACCGGTGTCTCGCGAAGCGAAGCGAGCGAGCCGGTCAAGATGCGCCGACTCGGCATTCATTCACTCCTGGTGGTCGAGCGTGTCGAGACCATCTGTCGCGTGACCGTTTCTTCGGGGCTGGTGTGGGCCGCCGACCCTTGCTTGGAGGGTCTTCTCGACGGGCCCCGGAGTAAAGGACGGCCTGCGGCCGCCGGCTTTGCCGGCCGCTATCGCGGTCCTTGACACCGGAGCCCGTCGAGAAAGGATTTGGCTGGCTATCGGGGCGGCGGCCCGGGTGTGGCGCAGCGCATTCTTGCCGGAGAGGGTGGGGCTTGTGGGGGTGGGGGCTGGCCCTTCGGGCCACTTACCATCCACAGCAGCGAGGCCGTTCGCTCACCGCAGAAATAGCACTTGACCTGCACCTATGGGTGGTTAGATATCCGTGGAAGGCGTAGAATCAGACCCATCACGACACACCTGTGAGGGGAGGGATCACGATGAGTCTCGAACACGACGTCAACCACTGGGGCAGCAACCCTGGTAACCCGATCGACGCCGAACTGGCCGCCATCGAATCCTCCCTCGACAAGCTGCTGACCCGGGACCCGGCCTATTGGCGCACCGGCCAGAAGAAGGACCGCCTGACCCAGCTGGAAAAGATCCACGCCAAACAAGCCGCACTGAAGCTCCGGGTCCTCGCCTCTGCCGGTGACATCGCCGAGGAGACCGGCGCGAAGGACGCCTCGGGATGGCTGCGGACCGAGCTCCTCGTCGACAAGGGTGTGGCCCGTTCGCAGATCAAACTCGCCGCCGGCGTGGCCAAGTACGACCTGGTCGCTGCTGGTCTGGCCGAGGGTGTGGTGTCCCAGGACAAAGCGCGGGTGATCACCACGGCCCTCGACGCCATCGAGGCCGACCCCGCCGCCAGCACCGAAGACCTGATCCTGGCCGAGAAGCTGCTGGTCGACTACGCCATCCAGCTGACCGCCAACCAGCTCAAGATCGCCGGTCGCCGGGTCCTGGCCGAGATCGACCCCGCACGGTTCGAGGAAGCCGAGGCCAAAGCCCTGCAGCGGGAAGAGGAACACGCCGCCCGGCGCACGTTTTTCTCCTCCCATGACAACGGCGACGGCACCATCGACATCCACGCCCGGGTTTCCCGTGCGGTCGGGATCAGGTTGCGCACGATGCTGGACTCGTTGGCTCAGCCCCGGAAGTGGTCGGCCGAGGGCAAGGGCCGCAAGGCACCCTACGACCGGTTGCTGGGGCAGGCGTTCGCCCGGGTGGTCGAGACCTACGACGTCGACCGGTTGCCCAGGCACGGTGGCCATGCCACCACGGTGTTCATCACGATGAGCGTGGAGGACCTCCGCAACGACCTCGGCACCGCAGCGTTGGGGTTCGACGGCGAGAAGATCACCGCCGCCGAGGCCCGCCGGCTGGCCTGCAACGCCGACCTCGTCCCCGCCGTGCTCGGCACCAACTCCGAAGTCCTCGACCTCGGCCGCACCGCCCGCCTGGCCCACCCGATCCAACACCGCGCACTCCGGCTCCGAGATCAAGGCTGCCAAGCCGAGGACTGTGATGCCCCCGCCGCCTGGACCGAAGCCCACCACCTCAAACCCTGGTCCGAAGGCGGCAAGACCGACCTGGCCAACATGGTCCTGCTGTGTCCCAGCGACCATCGCCGCATCCACGACGCCGGCTCTGAGTATGAGCGACTCCCAGACGGACAGATCCGGTTCACCCGACGAACCTGAACCAGCCACGCCCGAAACCAGACCACCCCACCACGCACGTCCTTGGCCGCCACGCGTCCGCTGAGACGATCGGCGAGCGCTTCCCTGACCCTGGTGGGACTGACGGTCGTCGAGCCGGGATCGCAGCCGCATCGTGCTGCCGCTGCGTCGAGCCGATCGCCGCCCCCGAGTCGATCGCTAGCCCGTGCCGATGGCTGGACGAAGGTCCCCGTGGATGCCGATGCTGCCCACGCCACGGTTGGTTCCGCACACCCCAGTACATGGGAGTCAACATCTCGGCAGGCCACGGCGCCCGTTGCCTCGCTGCCGGCGCCGTCCCCGCCGAGGCGGCCAACGCGCCACCCTCCCCGGAGCGACGCGCGCTTGCGAAGCCCGCCGCCTTCACGAGGTGTCATCGTCTAGTAGAGGCCCCGAGACCCCCTGAGGGGCATCGACGCCAACTCCCAAGCCCGTACCCAGCCCAACAACTCCGCGCCAAACCCCGCCGCCGACCCCGAAGAACCGAGCATCATCCGATCGGCTATCCGATCGTGGCCCATTGCCAGATGGCCACGAGCCACGATCACGCGATCGTTGAGCCATGAAGAATTCCACGTTCACCACTCGCCCCGTCCGTCTCCTCGCGACCTCCCTCGCCGCCCTCGCCACCGCGGCCGTGCTCGCCGCGTGCGGCGCGACCGACGGCGCCGCTTCAGGCTCCGAGCAGGCCGGCTCGGCCCAGCAGGCAGCCGAGTCGACCCAGACCGCGACCCCCTCCGACGTCCTCGCCTCGACCGCGTGGGAGACCACCGGCGCGGTGGACCAGGACGGGAAGGACGTACCTCTCGAGGACGAGAACGTGTCGACCTTCGTCGGCTGGGCCTACTTCGACGCCGACGGCACGTTCACGATGTACAACCTCGACGACTCCCCGAAGATGCAGGGCGACTGGACCGTCAACGAGGACGGCAGCTCCCGCCACATCGTCGCCAAGGACGAGGCTGGCGAGGTCATGTTCGAGCGCGACTCGGACATCGTCACCCTGACCGAGGACGAGTTCACCTACCGGGTCTTCCCCGACGAGAACGACAAGTCCGTCTACTTCGACATCGTCCACACGCCCACCGACCACGCGGAGCCGACCAGCTGACCTGATCCGACGGGGTCAGCGTCCGACCAGGCCGGTCTCGTAGGCCAGCACCACCAGCTGGACGCGGTCACGAGAACCGGTCTTGGCCAGCAGTCTGCCGACGTGGGTCTTCACGGTCGCCTCGGCGACCACGAAGGTCTCGGCGATCTCGGTGTTGGACAGGCCGCGACCGACCAGCGTGAGCACCTCGCGCTCACGCTCGGTCAGCGTCTCCAACCGCGCCGCGACCGCCGGCCCGGCGGTCGCGGGCGCGGCGGCGGCGAAGTGCTCGAGCAGGCGCCGGGTGGTGCTCGGCGCGACGACCGAGTCGCCGGCGTGCACGGTGCGGATCGCAGTGAGCAGGTCCTCGGGCCGGGCGTCCTTGAGCAGGAACGCCGCGGCGCCCGCCCGGATCGCGGCGAAGGCGTACTCGTCGAGGTCGAAGGTGGTCAGCACGATCACCCTGGGTGCGCCTTCGCGGCCGGCGATCAGACCGGTCGCCTCGACGCCGTCCATGCGCGGCATGCGTACGTCCATCAGGACCACGTCGGCCTCGGTCCGGCCCAGCGCGACGACCGCCTCCTGGCCGTCGCCGGCCTGACCGACGACGCTCAGGTCGGGCTGGGAGTCGATGAGCATCCGAAAGCCGGCGCGGACGAGCTCCTGGTCGTCGACGAGAAAGACTCGGATCGTCATAGGGCCAGTCATAGGGAGAGTCTCGCGTAGACACGGAAGCCGCCGCCGGAGGCCGGGCCGGTCTCGAGCGTGCCGCCATGGGCGGAGATGCGCTCCTGCATTCCGATCAGACCGAGGCCGCCGCCGGGATCAGCGGATCCGTCCGCGGCAGCCCCTCGGCCGTCGTCGATGACCTCGATCGCGAGGCTGCCCTCCTCGACCGTCACGGTGACCCTGGCTGCGGCACCCGGACCGGCGTGCTTGCGTACGTTGCTGAGCGACTCCTGCACCACCCGGAAGGCGGTCAGCGCGACACCCTCCGGCACAGCGAGTCCGGGCTCGGGAAGATGCGCCGTCAGCTCCATGCCGCCGGCCCGGGTCTCCTCGACGAGGGTCGCGATGTCGCCCAGCCGGGGCTGCGGACGGGTCAGCGCGTCCCCGTCGCGCAGGAGGCCGAGCAGCTGCCGCATCTCGGCCAGCGCCTCCCGGGCGGTCTGCGCGACGGTCTCCAGTGCCTTCGGGGCGAGGGCCGGGTCCTGCTCGGCGGCATAGCGCGCGCCGTCGGCCTGGACCACGATCACGCTCAGCCCGTGGGCCACCACGTCATGCATCTCGCGTGCGATCCGCGCCCGCTCCTGGGTCGCCCCGAGCTCGGCGCGCTGCTCGGCCTCGCGGCGCAGCTGCTCGTTGCGCTGGATCAGGGAGTCGACGTACGCCGCCCGGGTGCGCGCCAGCGCGCCCAGCGCCCAGGCGGCGACCGGGAAGGTGGCGAGCGAGAGGCTGATCGAGATGTAGGAGCTCCAGTCGATGCCTTCCGGTTCGTCACGAACCTCGATGTTGGATGCCGTATCGACCGCGCTCAGCCAGTCATGGGCACCGAGGCCGGCCCCGAACAGACCGACCCCCAGCGCGGCCAGACCCCAGCGCGGGCTGGCGTAACGCGCCACCGAGTAGACCGCGATCGGGAAGGAGACCTGGGAGACGAGCGGATAGTCGAGGAGAAGCACCTGCAGGCCGCATGCTCCGGCCACGATGGCGAAGACGATCACCGGGTGCCGACGGCGCCACAGCAGCGGTACGAGCTGGATCACCACGAGGACCAGATCGGCGACATGGTTGGTGCTGGAGACGTCCTGGGCCGCGTCGCCGCTGAGCAGAGCCTGGATGGCGTAGAACGGGATGATCAGGAACAGGGTGCCGGCGAGCAGGACGTCGAACCACCATCGCCCACGCGGGCCGAGCCGCCAGGGCCGTACCAACTCCTCCACGCACCCCACCGTAGAGGAGCCGAGGCGGCCACGACGTCAGCCCAGGGACGGATGTCACGGTCAGACCCCGGGCGGACTAGAATCCAGAGGCTGGCAATGGATATTCGCAGTTCGATGGTGCCTGGGAGGGCTCGTGGAGGCAGTGCGCTACGTCGCGATCGGTGACTCGTTCACGGAAGGAGTCGGCGACGAGACAGCTACCGGTCACGTACGCGGCTGGGCCGATCTGGTCGCCCAGGGCTGGGCGGCCTCGGGAGCTCGGGTGGAGTACGCCAATCTCGCCATCCGCGGGCGCCTGATCCGCCCGATCGTGGAGGAGCAGCTCCCCGCCGCGCTGGCGCTGAAGCCGACCCACCTCTCCTTCAACGGCGGCGGCAACGACATGCTCCGCCCGAAGGCAGACGCGAACGCGATCGCCGACTTCCTCCAGCCGGTGCTCGAGGCCTGCGACGCCAACGGGATCACGCTGATCCTGCTCTCCGGCGCCAACCCGTCGGCCCGGCTGCCGCTCGGCAAGGTCTTCCAGCGGCGCGGCGACGAGCTCTGCGACCTGGTCGAGCAGCGCGTCGCCCACCGCGACGACATCGTGCGCGCCTACAACTGGCCCGACACCACCCTCATGGAGGGACGTTTCTGGTCCGAGGACCGGCTCCACATGAACGCCCGCGGCCACCACCGTGTCGCCGCGCGTGTCCTCGACTCGCTCGGCGTCGAGGTTCCGCAGGGCTGGTGGGACCTGGACTTCGAGGCCGCGGCGGGCAAGAACGGACTGGCCTACTACCGCGAGTTCGTCGGTCCCTGGATCCACCGCCGCCTCACCGGTCGCTCCTCCGGAGACGGCCGCACCGCCAAGTTCCCGACCTGGACGCCCACCGCGGACATGTGAGACCCGGCCGCGGCATGGTGCCGGCGGCCGGGTGTCAGGGGACGTACGGGATCAGGGCTTGGTGAACTTCGTCGCGTACTTCTTGAACGCGGCCTTCGTCTTCGCTCCGGCGACACCGTCGATGGTGAGCTTCGCGCCGACCTGGTGCCGCAGCAGGCGCTGCAGCGCCTTGATGGTGTTCTTCCCCGGGTCGCCGTCGATCGTGCCGGTATAGCCGTAGCTCTTCTTCAGGTACACCTGGAACGCCTTCCAGCTGTTGGTGCCGAGCTTGCCGTCGATCTTGCCCGGGTACTTCTTGCTGGTGTAGCCGTACTTCTTCAGCACCTTCCCCTGGATGACCTTGGCCTCGGTCGTGGAGAGACCGAAGTTCTGGGTCGACTGGGCGGAGACCGAGGAGGCGGCGGCGATGTTGCCGGTGCCGACCTCGGCGTTGGCGGTGCCGGACATGGCGAGGACGCCGGTGGCGGCGAGGCCGGTCGCCACGACGGCGCCGACCATACGTCGGGTGATGGTGGAGGTCACGATGGTTTCCCTTCGGTGGGTGGGTTGTCGTGACAAGCCAACCGACCGGCGCCGTCTGGGATCCGTCCAGATTCTGGCACCGGTGTCCACGATCTGACAGAAACCTGTCGTCCTGCGAGCCAGAACGGCGGAGGCTCAGAGTCGTCGGACACGAAGCACGCAGGTCACCATCGGGAGGGTGAACTCGCCCGCCGAGGTCTCCGACCTGGTCGCGAGGTAGCTCCGGATCCCGGCGAGGGCGGACTCCCGCTCGTCCTCCGGCATCACCAGCATGCCGGCCCTGGTGCCGAGAGTCGCCACCAGCGAACCGGCCGTCCGACGCTGCCCGTGCGGAAACCCGCGCTGCGCCGGGGAGCCGAACCGGGCGGGCGCGGGCGTCGTCGGCAGATGCAGGGCCGCCGTCTCGGTACGCCAGCTCGCGGGTGTGTCACGTGGCCCGATCGCCGCGGGGCCGCTGACCCGCGCCAGATCGGCGACCCAGTCCACGTCGTCGTCCACCGTGTTCCACAGGCCGGCGAGCACGCCGCCGGGGGTCAGCACCCTGGCGATCTCGGGGCCGGCGACCGCCATGTCGAACCAGTGCATCGCGTTGCCGGCGAGGACCGCGTCGACCGACGCGTCCGGGAGCGGGATCGACTCGGCTCTCCCCGCGTGTGCCGAGATCTCCGGAAGCTCGCGACGCAGCTCGCCGAGCATCTCCGGATCGGGTTCGACGGCGGTGACGTCGGCGCCCATCGCCGCCAGCGTCACGGTCAGCTTGCCCGTGCCGGCGCCGAGGTCGAGGACCCGCGGCCCGGGGGCCGGGCGGAGCGCCCATCGGACGGCGTCGTGGGCGTAGTCGGGTCGATGTGCTGCGTACGCTGTCGCGGCGGTGCCGAAGGAGGACGCGTGCAGGTGCCGGGTGTCGGGATCCATGCGATCAACCTTCTGGTACGTCGGCCGTTCATGACCAGTGGCGGCGGATGACGGCGGTGACGTCGAAGGGGTCGGATCCGCGCTGGGCGGCCAGGACGCCGGCGCCCTCGGGTGAGCCGGTGTAGAGGAGTCCGGAACCGCCGACCCAGTGCGCCCACGCGGCGTGGAATGCCTTCGCGTCGGCGGCGCGACGGCCGAGGGCGGCCGGGACCGCGTGCCAGGCCTCGGCCTGCGCGGTGTGCCTTCCCGACACCCCGAGCCGTAGCGTCGCGGGCAGGTCCAGGCCACCGACGACCGGACGCGAGACCAGGTAGCGGGGCGCGGCGATCGGCGCCAGCGCCTCCTCGAGCGAGGCGGCGAAGAGCGCCGACTCCTCCTCGGGGACCCCGGCCAGATGCAGCCGGTAGCTGCCGTCGGTGTCCACCGCGATCTCGAGACCGGCGGCGCCGACCGAGGTCTGTCCGGTCGTGTTCAGCGCGTCGGCGACCGCCGCCCCGACCGCCCCGACCGTCGGGCGCCGGCGCAGCTGGGAGGCGATCCGGGTGCTGTCGCGATAGACGTACGCGGCCCACAGCGCCCACAACCCGCCGACCAGCCCACCGACCGCCCCCGCGATCCCGCCGGCGGCACCGAGGGCGAGCGCCAGGACCAGACCGACGCTCAGCAGCGCCGCGGGCCCGAGGACGGCCTTGGCCGGAAGGTGCCACTCCGGCACCCGGCCCTCCAGCAGCCGGAACGCAGGTGGCCGGGGAGCGAGCACGGCCCCCGACGGCATGCGCAGCACACCCGCCCGGCGGAGCCGGATCCTGACCGTGCGGCCGGCAACGTCGGCGTACGGCTCCCCGATCCGCCACCGCTCCCGGATCGCCGTGCGGTCCTCCGAACGCGCGACCATGCGGGCGTTGACCGTGTCGAAGTCGGACTCCGGCGGGGCGGCGTACGGCGAGAAGGACTCGTCGATGTGGCCGACGCCGTCGACGACGGAGCCGTCCTCGTCCGCGCCGAAGAAGCCGGTGTGCTTGCGGACCAGGCGCTTCCAGTCGTTGTCGCCGCGTGGGTGCTCCTCCTCGACACAGACGACGGTCCAGTTGACCGCGACCTTGTCGGGCCGCTCCGGATCCGTACGCAGCGACCGGCCGCGCAGCTGCACGACCGCCGTCGTGGTCGTGGCCGCGGTGAGGTCCACGATCCCGGTCACCGACCGGGCGTCCCAACCCTCCCCGAGCAGGCCGCGCGTCCCGACCAGGATGCGGCACCCGCCGGCCTCGAAGAACCGGGTCACGTGCCCGACCCACTGCCGGCTTCCCCAGCGCCCCACGAGGGTGGCGTACGCCTCCTCCTTCTCGACCGCCAGGCCCTCGGCCAGAACAGGGTCGGCCTCGGCGATGTGCGCCAACAACGCGGTCAGGGTCGCCGGCGGCCCGGCGACGGTGGCGCCGGTGACCAGCAGGACGTCGTCGTGGGACGCGCACAGGGCCGTGAGCACCGCCCGCGCGGAGCCGGACTGCTCGGCGATCACGCCGCGCAGGTCGACCGGCAGCGTGGCCGAGGCCCGCTCGTGGTCGGTGACGACCAGCAGCCGCAGCGAGTCACCGTGCGCCAGCCGCTCGTGGTCCACGATGGCCGCGGTCGCCGTCGTCTTCGCCTCCGAGCGCGCCAGCACCCGGTCGACGGGCGAGCGCCCGGCCCGGATACCGCGCCGGGTCAGCGAGTAGCCGACCGCCGGCAGCGCCTGCTTGATCGCGGCCAGCGCCTCCTGGTCGGCCTCCGCCTCGGAGGCGGTCAGATGTCCGCGTACCCAGTCGCCGATCAACGCCACCCAGTCCTCAGCAGACGGGTCGCGACGGTGCGCCTCGGTCAGGGTCGCCCCCTCGGGCAGGGCGAGCAGCCCGCGATGGTGCGCCCGCAGGGCCGCCGTGGCCAGGTCGGGCCACGCCTTCGCGAGCTCGACCCAGGACGGAGCTCCGGCCGGCCGCGACACGTACCGCCGGTCCAGCCAAGTCAGGAACGGCACGCTGCCCAGATCGGCCGAGGTCAGCGCGGTGAGCAGCTCCTCGAACCGCTCCGCGCTCCCCCGCAGCCATTCCCGCTCGGAGGGCGTCGGCGCGGTCAACCAGACCAGGTCCGCGAACGGCGCCAGGTCGCCCTCGCGCACGACGGCCGGGATCGAGGTCGAGAAGACGATCTCCCCGAACAGCAGCCCGACCAGCGCGGACTCCTCCTTGGTCAGCGCCTCGGGCGGAGTCGCGGTCAATCCCAGCACCCGCGCGTCCGGTAGCAGCAGCAGGATCTCGCCGAGCAGCTCGCCCCAGACCTCGAGCAGGTGGTGACACTCGTCCAGCACGAGCAGCAGCGGCCCTGCGCTTCGCAGCCCGGCGACCAGCGCCCGGCCGTTGTCGTGCAGCCTGGCCAGATGGCTCTCCCCAGTCTCGGCCTCGTCGTCGGGGTCACCGAAGACGGCGACCGACTGGTAGGTCAGCGACGTCAGCGGCGCGTCCAGATCCCGCGACGAGGACGCTTCCAGCCCCAGCGAGGAAGCCTGCCGCAGCCACTGCCCCTGGATCGCCGTGTTGGGGCTGAGCACCACGACCTTCGCCCCGGAGCCGATCGCCTCCCGCGCCGTCTCCAGCCCGACCAGCGTCTTCCCCGCCCCCGGCGGCAGCACCACCCAAGCCCGGGACCGCCCCGCCTCCCACGCCGCACCCAGCGCCGAGAGCGCACGCTGCTGATGGACTCGGAGCTTCACCCCGCGAAGCCTAGCCAGCGCCGAGGCATCACGTACGTCGGCCGAGGCGTCACGTACGTCGGCCGACTGGGCAGCCGAGTGCCAACTCGGCCGACCTGCCTGACGCCTCGACCTGCACCGCTGACGTCTCGGCGGTCAGGCGGCGGTGGCGAAAGCCGCCTCCGACTCCGGGTTGCGCGCGACCGAGCGCCGGGCGAGGGAGAACGCGACCGCGCCGAGGACCGAGGTGACCACCATGGTGATCGCCAGCGGCACCGCGGTGTGCTCACCCGCGACGGCACCGAGCGGCGAGGCGAGGCCGCCGCCGAGGAACATGATCCCGCCCATCAGCGCCGAGCCGGCACCGACCGAGGGCCGCGCCTGCTCGATGGCGAGGGCGCCAGTGTTGCCCATGATCAGCCCGACGCAGGTGGTGACGACCAGGATCGGCAGCAGGATGAGCACCTTCGGCACCGGCAGCAGCGCGATGACCAGCACGAGCAGCGCACCGCCGGCCAGCACCGGCTGCGCCGACCGGATGATCCGTGCCGGGTGCACCTGCCGCTTGGCCAACCGAGCCGAGGCCAGCCCGGCGACGGTGAGGAAGGCGGCGTTGACCGCGAACCCGATGCCGTACACGGCCGCCGACGTGCCGATCACCGACTGGTAGAGGAACGACGAGGAGGAGACGTACGTCATCAGGGTGGCGAACGTGAGCGACTGGGTCAGCGTGTAACCGAGGAAGGCGGGCTTGGCGAGGAGACGGCCGAGGTCGGCGTACTCGACCCGGCGGCTGCGTCGCTCGGCCGGGAGCGACTCCCGGATGACCAGGAGCACGACGACGACCTGCAGGACGGCGATCGCGGCGACGATGCCGAGCACCCCGCGCCACGGCACGAACCCGGCGATCGCGCCGCCGATCACCGGGGCCAGGATCGGCGCGATCCCGCTGATCGACATCATGATCGACATCGCCCGAGCGGCCGCGAAGCCGTGGAGTACGTCGGCCACGATCGCCCGCGCCATCACGATCCCCGCCGCGGCGGCGAGCGCCTGGAGGAAGCGGGCCGCGATCAGCAGCTCGACCGTCGGCGCCAGCGCGGCCAGCACACCTGCCGCCGCGGCCACGACCGAGCCGATCAGCAGCGGCTTGAGCCGCCCGAAGCGGTCGGAGATCGGCCCCCAGGCGATCTGCCCGAGCGCGAGCCCGATCAGGAAGGCGGTGAGGGTCAGCTGCACGTTGCTCGCCGCGGCGCCGAGGTCCGTGCCGATCTGCGGGAAGGAGGGTAGGTAGAAGTCGATCGCAAGCGGCGCGGATGCCGAGAGCAGGGCGAGTGCGAGCAAGAGCCGCGGCGGGACTGACGTCACCGAGGAGACCTCCGGAGAGTTTGGTTGAAGAAGACAACCAACCGAACGTCGTAGCCCCGCCGGGCATTCCTCACCAGAGCGTGATGGACCTCTCGAAGATCCCGGTCAGATCCTCTGCCGACGGCTGCTTCGGCGCGGTGGCGAGCAGCCGCTGCTGCTTGAGCGCCCCCTCGACCAGATCGGGGATGTCGCCGGCCTCGTAGCCGACCGCGCCGATCCCCGCCGGGATCCCGATGTCGCGCATCAGGTCGGCGAGCACCGTGGGGAGCAGGTCCCGCGGTTCAGTCCCCGACTCGTCGACACCGGGAGCCAGCAGACGGGCCGCGTGCAGGTGCCGCTCGGGCGCCGCGTCGAAGGTGTAGCGGAAGGCCTCCGGAGCGGTCAGCGAGACCGCCATCCCGTGCGGCACCAGCGCCTCGTCCCCGGGGTAGTCCGCCGGGTGGAAGTCCCGCACCCGCCCGGCGATCGGGTAGGCGCACGCGTGCGGGATGTGCACGCCGGCGTTGCCGAAGCCCAGACCGGCGAAGGTCGCCGCGAACGCCATGTCCCCGCGCGCGAGGGTGTCGTCGCCGTGCGCGACGGCCTGCCGGAACGAGCCGGCCAGCAGCGAGAGTCCCTTCTCCGACCACATGTCGGAGATCGGGTTCGCGCCGCAGTAGGGGACGCGCTGCGAAGGCTCCTTGCGGTCGTAGGAGGTGTAGGGGCGGGCCGTGTAGCTCTCCAGCGCGTGGCACAGGATGTCCATCCCGGACGCGGCGGTCACCCCGGCGGGCTGGGTCATCATCAGGTCGGGGTCGACGACGGCCAGCGTGGGCCGCAGACGCGCGTGCGAGATCCCGGTCTTCACCTTGAGCGAGAGCACGTCGAGCACGCACACGGTCGTCGACTCCGCCCCGGTCCCGGTGGTCGTCGGCACCGCGACCAGCGGCAGCAGCGGCTTCGCGGGGGCGAGACCGCGGCCCACCGGCGCGTTCAGATAGTCCTCCAGCGACCCGTCGTTGGTGGTCAGCAGGTTGACCGCCTTGGCGGTGTCGATGCTCGAGCCACCGCCGACCGCGACGATCGCGTCGAACGGCCCGTTCTCGCGGGCGAACTCGACCGCCGCGCGCATACTCTCGTCGGTCGGCTCGACATGGACGCCGTCGAAGACGACCCCCGTGACGTCGTACGCCTTCATCTGCTCGGCCACCCGCTGCGGCAGTCCGGTCGCGGAGATGCCGGGATCGGTCACCACCAGCGCCCGGCGGGCGCCCAGCGAGGCGAGGTCGTAGCCGATCTCGGCCGATGCGCCGGTGCCGAACTTGAGCTGCGGGGAGCCGTAGGTGAACACGGTCTCGGGGGTGGCGAGCGTCATGAGCGCACGATATCGGCCGGCTCCCACCCACATCATTGTGCGGAGCGCCCAAACGTCTCGTGAGACACCCGTGGTCTTAAGTCATGTATTTCACTAGACTTTATTCAGATCGAATCGACGTCGTCAGAGGAGACCACGCATGACCATCACCGAAGCATCACCCGTCAACGAGCTCACCGTCCACAAGGTCGGCGGCCGGATCGGCGCCCGCATCGACGGCGTGACCCTCTCCGGCGACCTCCCGGCCGAGACGGTCGCCGAGATCCGGTCCGCGATCCTGGAGAACAAGGTTGTCTTCTTCCGCGGTCAGGACCACCTCGACGACCGCGCGCAGATCGCGTTCGGCGAGCGTCTGGGGCCGCTGACGACCGCCCACCCGACCGTGAACACCGGCAGCGCCCGCGTCCTGACCCTCAAGGCCAACCGCGGCATGGCCGCCAACTCCTGGCACACCGACGTCACCTTCGTCGACCGGCCGCCGGCGTTCTCGATCCTGCGCGGGGCCGAGATCCCCGAGTACGGCGGCAACACCGTCTGGGCCAACACCGCCACCGCCTACGAGAGGCTCCACCCCCAGCTCAAGGCGCTGGTCGACAACCTGTGGGCGGTCCACTCCAACGACTACGACTACGTACGCCCCGACGAGGCTGCATCCACCGACGACGTGGCCGCGCGCAAGCGCGAGGAGTTCGTCTCCACGATCTACCGAACCGAGCACCCGGCGGTCCGGATCCACCCCGAGACCGGCGAGCGCGCGCTCGTCCTGGGCCACTTCGTCAAGCACTTCAGCGGCCTGAACCAGAAGGAGAGCGCGATCCTCTTCAACCTGCTCCAGGACCGGGTCACCGCCCTGGAGAACACCGTCCGCTGGCACTGGCAGCGGGGCGACGTCGCGATCTGGGACAACCGCGCCACCCAGCACTACGCCGTCGCCGACTTCGACGAGCTGCCGCGCGAGGTGCGGCGGATCACCGTGCAGGGTGACGTACCCGTCTCCATCGAGGGCGAGCACAGCCGGGTGATCGAGGGCTCCGCCGAGGTCTACAACCGCCTCGACGAGCTGATCTCCTGACCGACGTACGTCCGGGAGGTCAGTCGATGGTGAAGCTGACCTTCCGGGCGACGACGTCGGCCGTCTCGAGCCGCACCTCGACCTCCTCGCCGAGCGGGAGGGCCGTCGCGCCGGTGACCCGGGCCTCGATGGCGGGCTCCTCGACGGTGATCGAGCCCTTCTGCTTGTCCTCGTCGTCGACCTCGACGACCACCGCGGCGAAGGTCTCCCCGACCCGCTGGGACAGCAACCCGGCCTCGACCAGGTCGACGACGCCGCGCTCGTAGGCACCGCTGGTGCGCGAGGAGGCGCGCATGGTCTCCGGGAGGGCGGTGAAAGCGCTGGTCACCCAGTCGGGGACCGGCTGGTCGGCACACAGCGCCAGGCAGACCTCACCGGCGTAGCGGTCGATCAGCCGGCGCAGCGGTGCCGTCACGTGCATGTACTCGTTCGCCAGCGCCGAGTGCTCGGTCAGCTCGGGGAGCTCACCGTTGAACGAGGCGTACCCGCTCCCGCGCAGCAGCCGGGTGCACGCGATCGCCATCGCGGCGTGCTTGCCGTTCCTGCCGTCCAGCGAGCGGATGAAGTCGGGGTAGAGCATCTCCGCGGGCCACTCCAGCCCGAGCGCGCGAGCCGTGCGGTGCAGTCGCTGGACGTCTCGAGGGTCGGGCTCGGGCAGCGTCCGCAGCAGCCCGACCCGGGCGTAGACCATCAGGTCCGCGGCGGCGAAGCCGGTGAGCAGCGAGATCTGGGCGTTCCAGTTCTCGACGGGCAGCAGGTCGCGGTACTCCAGGGACCACCGATCACCCTCGACCGAGATCTCCTGGTCGCGCAGCGGCAGGTTGACCCCGCCACGGGCGGCCTCGAGGGCGATCCGCTTCTCGCCGATCTCCTTCAGCAGCTGGAGCGACTCGGTGTAGTCGCCGTCGCCGAAGCCCTCGCCGTCGAACATCTTCTGCACACCGTCGTAGGAGAGCTTGGCCCGCGACCTGACCAGCGCCCGCTCGACGAAGGTGTCGGTTCCCTCGCCGGTCGCATCGAGCTTGTGGGTCCACAGCAGGGCGGGTCGTACCTGGTCCGGGAGCAGCGAGGCGGCGTCCTCGGAGAGCACCTTGGGGTGGAGCGGGATCTTCGCATCGGCGGCGTAGAGCGACTCGCCACGCTTGTTGGCCTCCAGGTCGACCGGGTCGCCGGGCGCCACGAAGGCGGCCACGTCGGCGATCGCGTAGTGCACCACGTAGCCGTCGCCGTCGCGCTCCAGGTGGAGCGCCTGGTCGAGGTCCATCGACGTCTCGGGGTCGATCGTGACGAACGGCAGGTCGGTGCGGTCCAGCTCCGGGAGTCTCGGGTCGGCCGCGGCGGCGGCCGCCGCCTCCTCCACCTCCGGCGGGAACTCGGCGGTCACGCCCAGCTCGGTCTGGAGCGCGGTGATCCCGTCGCGGAGCGTGGTGGCGGCGACACCGCTGTCGGCGCTGGCGACCCGGATGATGCGTGCGGAGCCCATGGCCCGAACTGTAGTGGCTACTTCTTCTTCGAGGCCTTGTACGACTTGTGCAGCGCGGCGGCTTCCTTGCCGAACGCCTTGGGGTTGCCCTTGAAGGCGTCGAACTGCGCCCACAGCGCCTTCCGGGACCCGTGGTGCGCCTTCGCCGCCCTGTTGATCTTGGCCAGCGCCTTGCGCTGGGAGGAGGTCAGCGACCGCTTGGCCCTGAGGTGCTCCGAGCGCGCCCTGGACTTCTTCGAGAGGTCCTGGATCATCCAGAACAGCCCGAGGATGATGGCCACGAGGAGGATGCCCCGGAGGTTGGGCCCGGAGGTGGGCTCGGCGGCCAAGACGATCATTCTTGGAACGTAGGCTCGCGCGTTGTCGCAGGTCAAAGACCTATTGAAAGATACCCAATCCTCGATTCGGCCATCCTCGTCCCGGGCGGCACGATAGTCCCGTGCTGATCCTGCTGCCGCCCTCGGAGGGCAAGACCGCGGCCGTACGCGGCAACCCGCTCGCGCTCGACGACCTCCGCCTCCCGGTGCTCAACCCGGCCCGCGCCAAGGTCATCGACGCACTCGTCGAGCTCTGCGCCACGCGCCCCGACGACGCCGTCGACATCCTCGGCATCCCGAAGACCCAGCCCGAGCTCGTCACCTTGAACGCCGGACTGCACGATGCCCCCACCGCGCGCGCCGACCGGATCTACACCGGCGTCCTCTACGACGCCCTCTCCCCCGCAACCCTGTCCCCGGCCGCCAAGCGCCGCGCGACCAGCCGGGTCATGGTGACCAGCTCCGTGTTCGGCCTCGTCGGCCTCGCCGACCGCATCCCTGCGTACCGTCTCTCGGGCGACACCACCCTCCCCGGCATCGGCGGCATCCAGTCACACTGGCGCGCCCACCTCGGCGCCGGCCTCACCGAGGCCCTCGGCGACGGCCTGCTCGTGGACCTCCGGTCCGGGACGTACGCGGCGTTCTGGCGCCCCGAGGAGGTCGCCGCCCGCACCGCGACCGTCCGCGTCCTCCACGAGCACAACGGCCGGCGCAAGGTGGTCAGCCACTTCAACAAGGCCACCAAGGGCCGCCTCGTCCGAGCCCTCCTCGAGTCCGGTGCCAACCCCCGAACCCCCACGAAGCTCGCCGACGCCTTCCGCGACCTCGGCTGGACCGTGGAAGAGGGCGCTCCGACGAACAAGGGCTCTCAGCTCGACGTGATCGTCGCCGAGATCTGACCCACCCCGCGGGTCGAGCCACTGGGTCCACCCCGCCGGTCGAGCCACTGGGTTCCGCCCCGTCGGTCGAGCCGCCGGAGCCGCTAGGCGGAGGCGTGTCGAGACCAACACGGTCACCTGCCGCGAAAACTGTCGGTGGTCGCGCCCAGAATCGCGTCATGCCTTTCATGTACATACTCCGCTGCCGCGATCACATGCTCTACGTCGGAAGCACCCACGACCTGGAGAGACGTATCGCCGAGCACAACGCTGGCCTCGGTGCCGAGTTCACTGTCCGACGCCTGCCGGTGACGCTGGCGTACGCCGAAGAGCATCAGACGATCTTCGGTGCCTACGAACGTGAGAAACAGGTCCATGGGTGGAGCCGGGCCAAACGCGAGGCGCTGATAGCCGGGGACCTCGATCGACTGCACGACCTGGCTCGCCGCCGCGGCAAACGGTCGCCGTAGGCGACCGTGTTGGTCTCGACACGCCTCCGCCTAGCGGCTCCGGCGGCTCGACCAGCGGGGCCAAAGACCGGCACCCAGCTCGACATCGTCGTCGCCGAGATCTGACAAGAACCTCGCCGAGTCGGCTCGTCATAACGAGCCGACTCGGCGTCAGAGTCAGAAGGTGCCGGCGGCGAAGGGGTCGCGGGAGACGGGGAGGCCGTTGAAGAGGCGCATGGAGGCGCGGTCGTCGGCGAAGAAGGAGACGACGGTGACGGAGGCGGGCGAGAGCTCCATGCTGAACACTCCGCCGATCGGGGCTCCCAGTGCGTGGGCGACGATCAGCTTGATCGGCGACACGTGCGAGGTGACCACGACGGTCTCGCCGGCGTGGGCCTCGAGCACCCGCGAGAGACCGTCGAGCACGCGGGCCTGAGCGGCGTCGAAGGACTCGCCGCCCGGCGGCGCGACCTCGGTCGCACCCATCCAGGACTTCATCTCCTCGGGGAACCGTTGGGCGACCTCACCGAAGGTGAGCCCCTCCCACTCCCCGAACTCGATCTCCGCGAACGCAGGCTCCTCGACCAGCCGGGCACCGAGCGCACCGGCGACGAGCTCGCCGGTCTCGACGGTGCGCAGGACCGGCGAGGTGACGACGGTCGAGACCGAGGACGCGAGCGGCTTGAGCCACTCCGCGGTGAGCATCACCTGCTCGCGGCCCTCCTGGGTCAGCGGCGGGTTGTCGCCGCCGAGGCCCCCGGAGAACGCCTTGGCGGCGGTGTGCTTGGTGACCCCGTGGCGTACGAGGACCAGGGTCGTCGCCGCCGCGCCGGCCCCCCACCCACGCGACGTGGACGACGCGGTCACAGCCCCGACTCGGCGGTGCGGACCAGGATGCGGGAGCACTCCTCGCAGCGCACGACCTCGTCGGCGGCGAGGCCACGGATGCGGGAGATCTCGGCGGGGTCGAGCTGGAGGTTGCAACCACCACAGCGGCGGGCCCGCAGCTCGGCGGCGCCGACACCCATCTTGTCGCTCAGTCGCGTGTAGAGGGCGAGCAGGTCGTCGGGGATGCCTTCGAGCGCCGGTGTCCGCTCCTCGGCGACCCCGGCGAGCTCGCCGTCGATCTTCGAGGTCTCGACGTCGACGGAGTCGACCGCGACCGCGAGCTTCTCGCTGATCTCGGCGTGCTCGGCCTCGAGCCGGGTCACGCTCGCCTGAGCCTCCTCGAGCTGCTCCATGACCTCGAGCTCCTCGTCCTCGAGCACCGAGATCCGGCGGTCGAGGGTGGCCAGCTCGTGCTGCATGCGCTCGAGGTCCTTGGCGCTGCTGATCGCCCCGGAGTCCATCCGCTCCTGGTCGCGCCGGCGGCGGGTCTTGACCGCCTCGACGTCGGCGTCGGCCTTCTTCTGCACGCGCTCGAGGTCGTCGCGCGTGACCCGGGCGTCGCGTACGGCATCGTCGGTGGTCTTCTTCGATGCCGTCAGCTCCGCCACGACGGCGGCCTGCGGCAGATGCGCACGGCGGTGGCGGAGCTGGAGCGCACGCGAGTCGAGCTCACAGACGTCGAGCAGCTTCACCTGGGCGAACGGGTCGGCTTTCAGCGGATTCTCCTCAGCTATTCACACACGAACTTCTTACAGGCGCAGCGTCCACGGGTCCGTGACGATCTGCGAGACCCGGGTCTCCACCGTATCTCCGAATGCCTCCCGAAGTCGCCTCGCCAGGACAGGCAGCCAGGTCCACTCCGCCGCCCAGTGCGGGATGTCGATCAGCGCACCGCCCTTCTCGAGAAACTCCGAGGCCGGATGATGGCGCAGATCGCTGGTCACATAGACGTCGTACGCAGCCACCTGGTCGAGCAGGAAGTCCCCCGCGCCGCCGCACAGCGCCACCGAGGAAACCGGCCGATCGAGGTCGCCGGCGACCCGGATCCCGGCCGTGGTCGCGGGCAGTGCGGCCGCCACCGACTCGGCGAACGCACCCAGTGTCGTCGGCGCCACCGTCCCGGCCCGCCCCGTCCCGACCTCGGGAGACTCCCCGGGCACCAGCGGCCGCAGCGAGCTCAGTCCGAGCGCGAGCGCCAGCGACTCCGAGACACCGCCGAGCGCCTGGTCGGCGTTGGTGTGAGCGGTGAGCAGCGCGCACCCCGCGGAGACGAGCGTTGTGAGCGTGCGCCCTTTAGGGGTCGTCGCGGCGAACCCGTGCACACCTTTGAGGAAGAGCGGATGATGGACCACGACCAGGTCCGCACCCCACGCCGCCGCCTCCTCGGCGACCGGGAGGGTCGGGTCGACAGCGAGAAGCACCTTCGAGACCGGCTGCGATGGCTCGCCCCACACCAGGCCGACGGCGTCCCATTCGTCGGCGGTGGCGGGCGGGTACCACTCGTCGAGCAACGAGGTGACGACAGACAGCGGCGGCGGGGTCGACATGGGGTCAACCCTAGATCCCGAGACCGGGGCCGCACTCACCGGCGACGCCATACACGAAATCGAGTTCGTAACCGTACTTTTACAACCGATTCCGTACTTTTCACCGGATCCTGTGGTGGAATGCAGCGCTAAGTGAACAATCGACTGGAGCAGCGATGACCACGACAGCTACCCCGGACCCACCCTCCGGCTCGGTAACCATCACCGGCCTGACCAAGACCTATGGCCAGGCCACGGCGGTCGACGGCCTGGATCTGGAGATCCGGGCCGGCGAGTTCATCTCGCTGCTGGGCCCTTCGGGCTGCGGCAAGACCACGACGCTACGCATGATCGCCGGGTTCGAGAAGCCCGACTCCGGCAGCATCACGATCGGCGGCAAGGACGTGATCAGGCTCGCGCCCTACCAACGCGACGTGAACACCGTCTTCCAGGCGTACGCACTATTTCCGCACAAGTCCGTCGCGGAGAACGTCGCCTACGGTCTGCAGCAGCGCCGGACCCCCAGGGCGGAGGTCCGCGAGCGGGTCGTCGAGGCGCTGCGGATGGTGCGGATGCTCGACTTCGCCGACCGCGGCCCGGCCCAGCTCTCCGGCGGCCAGCAGCAGCGGGTCGCGCTCGCCCGGGCGCTGGTCAACCGCCCCGGCGTCCTCCTCCTCGACGAGCCGCTCGGCGCACTGGACCGCCAGCTGCGCGAGGAGATGCAGGTCGAGCTCAAGCTGCTCCAGTCCCGCCTCGGGATCACCTTCGTCTTCGTCACCCACGACCAGGGCGAGGCGCTCGCGATGAGCGACCGGATCGCGATCATGCGTGCCGGGCGGATCGAGCAGCTCGCCGACGCCGACACCGTCTACAACCAGCCCGCCAGCGCGTACGTCGCCGGCTTCGTCGGCCAGCAGAACTTCCTGCACGGCGAGGTCAGCGCCGACGGCACCACCGTCGAGACCCCGTTCGTGACGATCGAGGGTCCGGCGAAACCCGATGGCAAGCCCGGCGAGCCGCACCAGGCCGCCGTCCGCCCCGAGCTGATCGCGATCGACGCCAAGGACGGGACCCACCTGGCGACCGAGGGCCGCAACACCGTCGCCGGTGAGGTCCTCCAGATCTCCCCCCTGGGCGAGGTCATCCAGTACCTCGTCAAGATCACGGACCAGACCAGCCTCCTGATCCGTCGCCCCACCCACGGCGCCGCCCGCTTCGCCCCCAGCGACCAGGTCCTCTGCAGCTGGGCCGCGGAGGACGTACGTCTCTTCCCCCTCGATACCCCGCTCGACCCGTCCACCGCTAGGAGCCCACAGTGAACAAGGACAACAACGTACGCATCCTGGCCAGCCATGCCGGCGCTCGGGCGATCCGCCAGGAGCTCTCCCGGCGCCACTTCCTGAGCCTGGCGGCCCTCGCCGGTGCCGGCGTCGCGCTGAGCGCCTGCGGCTCGGGCGACGGCGGGTCGTCGAGCGCGGTCGAGCCGGGCGCCGGCGCGACCGGCGGGCCGGTGGAGAAGTCGCTCTCGATCTACACCTGGGGCGACTACGACTCCCCCGAGGTGATCGACGCCTTCGCCAAGACCGGCCCGAAGGTGACCCTCGACTCCTACGGCTCCAACGAGGAGCTGATCTCGAAGCTGGTCGCAGCCAAGGGCACCAGCGGCTACGACATCGTCGTGCCGACCGGGGTCTACATCCCGCAGCTGATCGAGAACCAGATCATCGTCCCGCTCAACAAGGACCTGATCCCCAACATCGCCAAGGTCGACCCGAAGTTCCTCGGCCAGGACTGGGACCCGGAGAACGAGTACTCGGTGTGCAAGTGCTGGGGCACCACCGGGTTCGTCTACGACACCACGCTGATCAAGCGTGACCTGACCACCTGGAACGACTTCATCGACGCGATGCAGAACGAGGCCTCGGGCCGGACCTCGCTGCTCGACGACCCGCAGGGTGTCGCGGGCCTCTACTTCTGGGCCAACGGCATCGACTGGAACACCGAGGACATGGCCGACTACGACGCCTACGAGGCCGAGGCGGTCGAGAAGTGGGCGCCGCACGTCGCCGGCTTCGACTCCTACCCGGCCACCGGCGCGATGCAGCAGAACACCTTCGCGCTGATGCAGAACTGGAACGGCGACTCCCGCCTCGGCATCCTCGAGCACAAGCAGCCCGACCGCTGGAAGTGGGTCCTGCCCGGCCCGACGACCGAGCTGTGGATGGACAACTGGTGCATCCCGACCGGCGCTCCCCACCCCGAGGCCGCCCACGCGTTCCTCGACTACGTGCTGGAGCCGGAGAACTCGTTCCTGGAGATGGACTACATCGGTTACAACACCGGCGCGGTGGGCATCAAGGAGCTGGCCACGGAGCGCGACGTCAAGCTGCCCGAGATGATCTTCTTCACCGACGAGCAGATCGCCACCATGAAGAACGGCGCCGTCAACAAGGCTCAGGACCGGCGTACGGAGGTCTACGACAAGCTGAAGGCCGCCGCCAGTGCCTAGGAGTGCGCCCCGCAGGATGCCGGGCTTCGCCCTGGCCGTCCCGGCGTGGCTGTGGCTGACGGTCTTCTTCGTCGTGCCGTTCCTGCAGGTCGCCTGGTTCAGCCTCGGCGAGAAGCCCGGCATGTTCGGCACCCACAGCAACGCGGTGATGTCGCTGGACCGCTACGCCGAGGCGTTCAGCCCGACCTTCTTCACGATCTTCCGGGCGACGCTGTGGATGAGCGTGCTGGGCACGGTCGCCTGCCTGCTGATCGCGATGCCGGCGGCGTACTTCATGGCCCTGAAGGTCCCCGCGCAACGTCGCGGGCTGCTGATCGCGCTGGTGATGGTCCCCTACTGGACCTCGTTCCTGATCCGCACGATCGGCTGGAAGGTGATCCTGTCCTCCGAGGGCGCCCTGGCCGGGTTCATGACCGACGTCGGTCTGGTCGCCGACCCGCACGACCTGCTCAATACCCGTGGCGCGGTGCTGCTGGGCCTGATCTACAACTATCTGCCGCTGATGATCCTGCCCCTGTACGTCGCCTTCGACCGCGTCGACAACGCCCTCGGTGAGGCGTCCAAGGATCTGGGCGCCGGCCGGGTGCGGACGTTCTTCCAGGTCACGCTGCCGCTGGCGCGGCCCGGCATCATCGCCGGTGTCATCCTGGTCTTCATCCCGATGATGGGCGACTACGTCACCCCGGCGGTCCTCGGCGGCGCGAAGGGCACAATGGTCGGCTCGCTGATCGCCAGCCAGTTCCTGACCGCTCAGAACTGGGCGCTGGGCTCGGCGATGGCGGTCGTGCTCATCCTGCTCACCATGGTCGTCGTCGTCCTCGCCATCGCCATGCTGTGGGGAGTGGGGTGGCTCGTCCACAGACGCAGCAAGCTCGTCATCGGAACCAAGGAGGTGGCGACCGCATGAGTAGACCCTCCGGCACCAATCTCGCGCTCGGCGTGTGGACCACGCTGGTCTTCGTCTTCCTGTTCGCCCCGATCATCGTGATCGGCATCTACTCCTTCAACGGCGGCCGCCTGCTCACCGCCTGGGACGGCTTCAGCCTGCAGCCGTTCACCGCGATCATCGAGCGGCCGACCGTACGCCACACCGTCGCCGTCTCCCTCCAGACCGCCGTGATCGCCGCGCTCCTGGCGTGCGCGCTCGGCACCCTGGCCGGGATGGCGATGGCGAGGTTCCCGGGCCGCTGGGCGGGCCCGTTCACGCTGCTGTTGCTGCTGGTCTCGGTGACGCCCGAGATCGTCGACGGCATCGCGCTGCTCCCCTGGTTCGTGACGCTCGGACAGGACTGGTCGCTGCTGCCGTTCAACAACGGCTACGTACGCCTCGTGATCGGGCATTCGCTCTTCGCGACCGCGGTCGTCACCTACATCGTCCGGGCCCGCCTGGTCGGGCTGGACGCGTCGCTGGAGGAGGCCTCGGCGGACCTCTATGCGCGGCCCGTCACGACCTTCTTCAAGGTCACGCTCCCGCTGGTCGGACCGGCGGTGCTGGCCGGTGGGCTGCTGGCCTTCACGCTGAGCCTCGACAACACGGTGATCTCCTCGTTCATCAACGTCTCCGGCACGACCTCGTGGCCCGTCTACGTGCTCTCCTCGGTCCGCTCCGGTCTCAAGCCCGAGATCGCCGCGGTCTCCACGATCCTGCTGGTCCTCACGCTCCTGGTCCTCGGCCTGGTGGCGCTCGTGCTCAAGCGCTCGGGCTCCTCGGTCACCGACACCATGGCCGTCAACTGATGGGCGGTCCCGTCGACCCGGCGGACCTGCTGCTGCGCGGTGGCCGCGTGCTGTGCTCGGGGGGCTCGGGGAGCTGGTCGGAGGTGACCCTCGCGGTCCAGGGTGGGCGGATCGCGGCCATCGGCGAGGATCTCGACGCTCTGGCCGGGCCCGAGACGGTGGTCGAGGAGCTCGACGGCCGATGGGTCCTGCCCGCCTTCCACGACTCCCACGTGCATCCGATCCAGGCCGGGCTGGAGATGAACCAGTGCGACCTGACCGGACTCTCGACGCTCGAGGGCTACCTGGACGCCATCGGGTCCTACGCCGCGGCCGACCCGGGACGCGCCTGGGTCACCGGCGGCGGCTGGTCGATGGACTCGTTCCCGGGTGGGGTGCCGAGCGCCGAGCCTCTCGACCGGCTGCTTCCCGATCGGCCGGTCTTCCTGCCCAACCGCGACCACCACTCCGCCTGGGTGAACAGCCGCGCGCTCGAGATCGCCGGCATCGATGCCCACACGCCCGATCCCGCCGACGGGCGCATCGAGCGCGACGCCGCCGGTCGACCCACCGGCGCGCTGCACGAGGGTGCGATGGCGCTGGTCGGCTCGCTGGTGCCGACGCCGACCTCCCGCGACCTGACCGAGGCGCTGCTCACCGCGCAGCGCCATCTCCACTCCGTCGGCATCGTGGGCTGGCAGGACGCGCTGGTCGGCGAAGGGCTCGGCATGCCCGACTCGCTGCCGACCTACATCGCCGCACGGGAGTCCGGCGTGCTCACCGCGAAGGTCGTCCTCGCCCAGTGGTGGGACCGCGACCGCGGGCTGGAGCAGCTGCCCGAGCTGATCTCGCGCCGCGCCCGTGCGGCGGCGGCCGGGCTGGACGCGGCCAGCGTGAAGCTGATGCAGGACGGCGTCTGCGAGACGCACACGGCCGCGATGCTCTCTCCTTACCTCGACGCTCACGGCCATCTCACCGACAACCGTGGGCTCTCCTTCATCCCGGCCGACGCCCTGGCCACCTACGTCGCGGCCCTGGACGCCAACGGGTTCCAGGCACACATCCACGCGCTCGGGGACCGGGCGGTCCGCGACAGCCTGGACGCGATCGAGCACGCGCGGGCGCTCAACGGGGCCAGCGGGCTGCGACACCATCTGGCCCACGTCCAGGTCGTCTCATCGCCCGACGTCGCTCGGTTCGCCGCGCTCGAGGTCACCGCCAACATCCAGCCGCTGTGGGCGTGCCGGGACGAGGCGGTGGAGGTGCTGACACTGCCGTTTCTGGCACCGGCCGCGCGCGAGCAGCACTATGTGTTCGGGTCGCTACTGCGTACGGGTGCCCGGATCGCGTGCGGGAGCGACTGGCCGGTCTCCGACCCGGCCCCGTTGCTCGGCATGCACGTCGCGGTCAACCGCCGCGGGCCCGACCAGCCCGCCGACGCCGCCCCGCTGCTGCCCGAGGAGGCGCTGACGGTCGCCGAGGCCCTCGCCGGCTACACCACCGGCACCGCCCACCTGAACCGTCTCGAGGGCTCCACCGGCCGGATCGAGACCGGGTACGCAGCCGACCTGGTCGTCGTCGACCACGACATCCTCGACGACGACACCGACGTGCTCGCCCGGACCCGGGTCACCCACACCTACGTCGACGGCCGCGAGGTCCACCGGCGCTGATCGCGTGCAAGACTCGTCGGCATGATCATCTTCGGGCTCAAGACCTACACGCGACTGCTCGCCACGCTCTCGCTGGTCTGCCCCCACTGCCGCCAGCAGGCGGCACATCGCCTGTTCGAGGTCGTCAACAAGTTCACGCTCTTCTTCATCCCGCTCTTCCCGGTCAGCAAGTCGCGCCGGATGGACTGCACCTACTGCGGCTATGCCTCGAAGCTGTCCAAGGAGCAGGCCGAGCAGCTCCTCTCCGCTCCGCGTCCCACCCTCGGCTGACCCTTCCGCTGGGGCTGGCTGTCGGGCTGCTCGTGTGCGTAGGCGACCGAGCGGCTTGGGTGCCTGATCGGGTGGCGTAGGGCAGGTGGGGCCGAGTGCCTGACTGGGTTGGGAGATTCAAAGACCAGGGTGTTTGGCCTGGGTGCCATTCGGGTGTCTTGCGGGCTTCCAGCATCGGTCTGGGTTTCGTCGGGATACCTGTCCCTGTCCGGGTTTCAGAGGTACGTCGGGAGGTACGCCGTCGACGGCTGTTGTGCGGTGGTCAGGCAGCGCGGCCTGGGGCGACGCCGCCGATGCTGCCGACGTCAACGGTGCCGTCGGGGCCGGTGAGGAACAGGTAGCCGTTCGGGGAACGCCATCGGTAGCGGCCCGCTGCGAGGCGTTCGTAGGTCCAGCCGAGGTGGGTCTTGGCGCGATGGTGTCGTCGGCACAGGCAGGTCAGGTTCGAGGTGGTGGTCCTGCCGCCCTGGTCGTAAGGGATGCGGTGGTCGAGGTCGCAGTGCTCGGCCTTCACATTGCAGTCGGGGAAGGCGCAGGTCCGGTCGATGAGCTCGACCTGGGTCCTCAGCCGTCGGGTCGGGGCGTAGGCCTCGGTCGAGATCTCCTCGTTCAGGTCGATCACCACCGTTGGCCTGACGACCACTCCGGGCAGGCTCGCCCAGCGGTCGAGCTGTTCGATGGTGGCGAGGCCACGGGTGTTGCCGATCCGGACCAGGCCGGTCGTGGCCAGGTCCCGGGTGTCGGTGTGGATCTTCAGGTCGATCACCCGGCCGTTCCCGGGAAGCCCATCACCGGTGCCGCTGGTGTAGGCGCGGCCCAGGATCCCGAGCGCAGCCGCTCGGCGGGCATCGAGGGACAGATCGGCGGTGGCATCGTGGTCGAGAAGGCCATGGGCGATCGTGGCGACCGCAGCCTCGAAGTCGAGCGCATCGGCCACGTCGAGCGTCGCGGTGACCTCCGCGGTCGCGCCGGCGGCTTGGCCCTGTTCGGCACCGACCGAGGGCAGGAACAGCGAAGGGTCGGTCTCGACGTCACAGCGTCGGTAGTCGACGGCTTCCTCTGCGATCGCGGCGGTCAGGTCGGGTTCGAACAGGGCCGCGGCTTCCTTCACGGTCCGCTCCAGCTGAGCAGGACCGATCCTGTGGGCATGGGCAGCGACCTGGGTGTCGACCCAGCCCGCGACCTCCGGATCGAGGTGGCGGGTGATCTCGGCGACCCGACGGGCCCGCCACCCGGCCAACGTGCCGTCGAGGATCCGGGCCCAGGTGAATGGCAGCCGCCAGGCCAGCTCGACCGCGTCGGCGAGGTATTTCCGTCCGGTGTAGGTCGAGTAACCCAACACCGCGGCGAACTCGATCACCGCCGCCTCCGAGATCATCGGCGCACCCGCCCCCGTGAGCATGACCGCACGGTCTCCGTAGGTGTCGACCTCCAGCACCGCCGCCTCACCAACGGTCTCCACCACGTTCGCAGCGGCGTGCTTCGCAGCAAGGATCAAGGTGTCGCGAGCCGCTTGATCCTCAACTGCACGTGCCGCCCGCACCCCGGCTAACAATCCAGGCGAAGACCCGGCTTCAGCGACTGTTTTCATGCATCGAATCTACCATTCAAAGCATGTTTATGCATAGCGCAATAAACGAACATATAGGCAGTTCAGAGTCCATTTTTGAAACCACGACCGAATCCCAGAAGTCCGCCTTTACTTGCTTTTTATGAGAACTGATTCAGTCCCGTTTGGGCACACCCCGACGTACCTCTGAAAACCCGGACAGGGACAGATATCCCGACGAAACCCAAGCCGATGCCGGAAGCCCGCAATACACCCGAATGGCACCCAGGCCAAACACCCTGGTCTTGAATCTCCCAACCCGGACAGGCACTCGGCCCCACCCGCCCTACGCCACCCGATCAGGCACCCAAGCCGCTCAGTCGCCTACGCACACGACCACGGCGAAATCTCAAAGCAGCCTCACAGCCGAGTCAGATACTCCTCACCAACCAGCAAGCCAGAGTCGGGGGCATCGCAGCAAAGCCCAACGTCAAGGAGATGACATGAGCCGCGTACCCGAACCCGAGAACACCCCTGAAGGCCCTGCCTATGAAGGTCGCCTGCTTGTCCGCCCCGAAGAGGAGGTGGTCGACCAGGGTGCCGGTTTCGACATCTCGACGCTGCTGACCCGGCGCCGGGTCCTCGGACTCGTCGGGGTCGGCGTCGGGGCCGCCGCCCTGGCCGCTTGTGGGTCCACGAGCTCGTCGAGCTCGGGGTCGACCTCCTCGGGGTCCGGCGCGGCGGGGTCGACGACGTCGACGACCTCCGACGGCGAGATCCCGCAGGAGACCAACGGCCCCTACCCCGCTGACGGGACCAACGGCACCAACGTGCTGACCGAGTCCGGGATCGTACGCAGCGACATCACCTCCAGCCTGGACGGCGGCACCACCGTCGACGGGGTGCCGCTCGAGTTCACCTTCACCGTGACGGACATGGCCAACGACAACGCGGCATTCGAAGGCGTCGCGGTCTACCTGTGGCAGTGCGACGCCCAGGGCCAGTACTCGATGTATTCCGAGGGCGTCGAGGACGAGACGTACCTCCGTGGGGTCCAGGTCGCCGACGCCAACGGCCAGGTGACCTTCAAGACGATCGTCCCCGGCTGCTACTCCGGCCGCTGGACGCACATGCACTTCGAGGTCTATCCCGACGCCGACTCGGCGACCACCGGTGACAACGCGATCGCGACCTCTCAGGTGGCGTTCCCCGAGGACATGCTGACCCCCGTCTACGAGCTCGACACCTACGACGGCTCGGCGGACAACATGTCGCAGGTCTCGCTCGACACCGACAACGTCTTCAGCGACGGCTACGAGCTGGAGATGGGCACGTTCGAGGGCGACGCGGAGTCCGGTTACACCGGCTCGCTCGCGGTCGCCGTCGACACGACCACCGAAGCCACCATGGGTGCCGCTCCCGGCGGCGGTGGCGGTGAGGGCGGTGCTCCGCCCGAGGGCGGCGAAGGCGGTACCCCGCCCGAGATGCCGTCCAGCTGACCTCGAAGACCCGACAACCGACCAAGGAGAACACCATGTTGCAGAACCTCACGGGCTGGCACGCCCTCGTCATCCTCGCCATCATCCTGCTCGTCTTCGGCTCCGCGAAGCTGCCGGCTCTCGCTCGCAGCGTCGGCCAGTCCGTACGCATCCTCAAGGACGAGACCCACGACGCCGCCGATGCGAAGCCCGTCACCGTCGAGGCCGTGGCTGACCGCAGGGCGTCATGACCACCGCCACCGCCGCACCGGTCACCGCCAAGGGGACCATGCCCGTCGCCGGCCACCTGCGCGAGGCGAGCAGGCGTGGGATCCGGGCGGCGGTGGCGCTCCTCGTCGGCGTGGTCGTCGGCTTCTGGCTCTCCGACCAGATCCTGGAGGTCCTGCGCTCACCGATCGAGCAGATCGCGCAGTCCCAGGACGCCAGCCTCAACTACGACACCGTCACCGGTGCCTTCGACCTCAAGCTCAAGATCGCGCTCTTCACCGGCGTGATCTGTTCCAGCCCGATCTGGCTGGCCGAGCTCTTCGGGTACGTCACACCGGGTCTGACCCGGCGCGAGAAGAGATACACCTTCGGGTTCCTCGCCGCGGCGATCCCGCTCTTCGCCGCCGGCTGCGCGTTCGGCTTCCTGCTCTTCCCGCACATGGTCGAGATGCTCGCCGGCTTCTCCTCCACCGAGGACAGCACGATCCTCAACGCCGGCTACTACGTCGACTTCGTGATGAAGATGGTCCTCGCCATCGGGGTCGCCTTCGTGCTGCCGGTCTTCGTGGTCGTGCTCAACCTGCTCGGCCTGCTCCCCTCACGCACCCTGCGGCGCAGCTGGCGCGCGATCGTGGTCGTCATCGTGCTGTTCAGCGCGCTGGTGACACCGGCTGCCGACGTACTGTCGATGTTCCTCGTCGCCGCGCCGATGTCGGCCCTGTTCGCCGCCGCCGTCCTCATCACCCACCTCCACGACCGCCGCCTCGAAAGGAGCCAGCCGTGTTCGGTCTGAGCTTCGAGAAGCTGTTCCTCGTCGCGATCCTCGCCGGCCTCGTGATCGGCCCCCAGCGGCTCCCGCTCTACACCCACCGCCTCGCCGAGCTGATCCGCTCGTTCCGGAGCTTCGTCGACGCCTCCAAGGCCCGGGCGGAGACCGAGATCGGGATCTCGCGTGCGGAGCTGGAAGCCCTGGACGTACGCCAGTACGACCCGCGCCGCATCGTCCGCACCGCGCTCACGGAGACCCCCTCGGCCCCGACGGAGGCGACCGCTGAGGCGGCTGCCGATCTGGAGGCGGAAGCGAGCCGCGTACGTCCCGGGCAGAAGTATCTCGTCACCGGAGGCTCCGCCCACCCCCGCCGCGTCCTGATCTCCTCGCTCCCTGACGACGACCCCCGCCGCCTCGCCGCGTACGTCCCGCCCCGATCCCCCGACGACGAGACCGAGCTCCTCCTGACCGAGGTCAACACCCTCCTCCAGGAGTCCCGACCCGCCCACTCGACGAAACGCCGAGTCGGCTCATCCTGACCAATTT